>JASMER010000055.1 GCA_030752195.1 Gammaproteobacteria bacterium | reverse complement strand
GAACCCCAGTCGGCCGATGGCCAGGCATAACGTAGGTTGAGCCCATCGGATTTGCCGTGCCCGGCGCCGGCTACCCCATAGCAGCGTCGGATGATGACGGATACCCAGGGTATGCTAGATTGATAAACAGCCATCAAAGCGCGGCTGCCCAATCGCACAGTGCCCTCCTGTTCTGCTTCTGTTCCGATTAAAAAGCCGGGATTGTCCACCAGGTTTATCATGGGCAGGTGGAAGGTGTCACATAGATCAACGAAGCGCATCATTTTTTCTGAAGCAGACGCATTCACCGCGCCACCGTGGTGTTTTGTGTTGTTGGCCATGAGGCCTACTGCGTGACCATCCATTCTGGCTAATCCGACAGTCAATGACTGGCCGTATGCCGGACTGATCTCGAAGAAGGAGTCCCGATCGACAACGGAGCTTATGATCTGGCCTATTTCGTACATCTCGCGGCGATTGCGGGGTATTACCGAGAGTAATTCATTATCGCGCCGGTCGATGGGATCACTGCATGATACAATTGGTGGCAGTTGCCACACGTTCTGCGGCAAGTATGAGAGAAACTTTTTAATAGTTAGGAAGGCTTCTTTTTCACTGGCCACTTCGTTGTCAACTGCGCCGCTAACTTGGGCATGAATTTGCGAGCCGCCAAGTTCGTTTTTGTCTACAGGCTTGCCAAAGCCTCGTTCCACGACTGGAGGGCCAGCAACAAATAACTGGCTGGTCTCTTTGATCATTAATGAAAAGTGGGAAATGGTGACGCGAACTGCGCCGAGGCCGGCAACCGAGCCCATACAGGCACAAACTACCGGTACCTGTCCCATGAGTTCCATGGTGGTGCTGAATCCTTGCAAAGCGGGAACATAGGAGTAGCCGACCATTTCAAGCGTTTTGACGCTTCCGCCACCGCCGCTGCCATCAACCAGGCGGATCAAAGGAAGCCGCATTTCTAGAGCGTATTTCTCTCCATAGCCAGATTTGTCTCCGATTTTGGCATCCGCTGCTCCACCACGCACAGTAAAATCGTCGCCGCCGATGACGACTTTGCGGCCGTCTAAATTGGCTGTGCCTAATACAAAATTTGATGGCGTGAACGATTGCAGACTGCCGAACTCGTCGTAACTCGCCTTGCCGGCCAGAGCGCCAATTTCGTGGAAGGTGTTTTCGTCAACCAGGGTCGAAATTCGTTCTCTGACAGTCAACCGGCCATTGTCGTGCTGCCGCTTGACTCGCTCCTCTCCACCCATTTCTTTGGCCAGAGCCTCGCGCCTGCGTATTTCATCGACTTCATCTTGCCAGGACATATGAACCTGCCATTACCGTTTCTGTCGCAAGGTTCTATCATGAAATGCCTCCAGAGTTAAAGTCGGCGCGCATCTTGAGATTCAGTGCACCTAATCCGTCTCCTGTGCTTGGCGTATGAGGGGCTTCAGCCTCCAGTCTTTACGGTTTATGAATAGTGCTCTGATAAAATCATTTCAGCACTATTCTATCGCACTTGTTGTAGGCAGGAGGAAAGTCGTGGCAAAAAAAAGGGTGGCTATTGCCACCCTTTCTTGTTTTCCTATCTAGCTGATCTTAGAAGTCAGCTCGAAGGCGAGCGTAGTAGTAACCACCCTGCCATGGAACGTAGGTACCTGAGGAGTAGACACGGCCACAGCAAAAGTCGCTGATGGTGTCTATGTCAGGATACTCGTCGAACACGTTTCGAGCGCCTGCAGACAGGTTGAACATGTCGTTTATCTGCCACTGACCTTCTAAATCAAACTGGTAGAAATCAGGCAGCGTTTGGAAACGCAGTCCGTCTGGGCCTGAGCCACCTCGGTTTGAATTAATAGATTCACCGAACCACTGTAGACGAGCAATGAGCTGAAGGTCACTACCCAGCTGTTGGATACCTGTGAAAATACCACGCCACTGCGGGTCAGCATTCACAAAATCCCAACGATTTTCAGCGTTTAAGTAGACGCTTGGATCCGATTCAAATGAATTTTCAGTGTAGTTAATTGCTGCAGAGACGTTAGTTGAGTCTCCAAGCGGCAAAGTTGCCACAATGTCAACACCTTCGGTACGGCTGTCGAATGCGTTGGTAAAGTAGAAAACACCGCCGATCGAGTTGGCGCCAGCAACACCGGCTGCGTCAAGCGCCTGAAAGTTAGCGTAGGCGGAACCAGAGGTTGGATCTGTAGACACTGCTCGAGTCGAGATCGCGTTTGTACGGTCATCGATATCGATGCGATAGTAGTCTAACGTCAAATCCATCTCACCGATCGAACCAGTAAGCCCGACAGTAAAGCTGTTGGAAAGCTCAGGCTTGAGTGGCGTGGCGCCAAGTGCCTGTGCGACTGGACCACCAGCTGGGAAAAGACCTGTTGCCACTGGAATACCATCAGGAAGACGCGTAGATACGTTCACTGTACCTTGCTGTCCAGGTGTAGGAGCCCGAAAACCGGTTCCGATTGAAGCTCTGGCATTCCAAGTGTCGGTCAATTCAACTCGGCCGGCAAGTTGGAAGAGAATCTCGGAATCGAAGTCCTCATAGTTTTCATAACGCACTGCACCCTGCAGGAACAGGCTGTCAGTCACGTCAGCACTCAGTTCCCCATATACCGCAAACGAGTTTCGTTCAAACACGTTTGTAAATTGTGGATTGTTACCAGGGAAACCGTTTGAACCAACACCGACAACTGTGTAAACAGGATCGTCCGAGTCGGCGCAATTGAGGGTAGAGCCTCCTGCTATAGCGTTGATTCCATTCGGCGCAGTGGTGCCGTCTGCATTACAGAGATCCCAGGGATCTTTTCTTGCGTAGGGGCCAGCGACGTATGAGGCAGGATCACCTTGACGCAACTCATACTCTTCACCCATGTAGCTTCCGCCGAATGCGAAGAGTGCTGGGCCGGCGAGGCCTGCGTCGAATTCGTACGTGAAGTCAGCTTGGAACTGAGTCTCGGAGTTGATCAGGTCACTCGGGCGGAAGCTAGTTGGAACAGTGCCAGCCGAGTCACCCAATGATGGGTTAATTGTGTTAAACAGAGTGTACTGAATTTCACTCTCACCGGTTCGGGCGCTAAAATCATATGACAGGCCGTTATCCAGCTCGCCCCGCATTCCGCCTAGCAACGAGAAGTCGAGTACGTCACCGTTGAACTGTGGCGTGAAACCTCCAGGGAAAATTGAGAGCGGTGTGTAAATTGAGCCATCAGGTCTACGCAGGTCTTCGATAGTTCCATTACCCGGGTATCGATAGAAAAAGTTACCGTCCGTGCTTGAGTCGGAATAGTTACCGTAGCCATAAAACTCTGTGTCAGCGTCTAGTTGATAACCGGCATTAACAAAGACACGAGAGGCTTCAGTTTGAGGCTGTCCCCACGGCTGAACGATTTCGGAGATTCCGGCGGCGTTAGCATTCTTCCAGTTAGCTTGATAGGTTGGGTCTTGAGCCGCCGCTTGCTTCGCTGCACTCATTGAGGTGAAACCAGGAAGGCTCGGATCCACACACCACCAAGAATGGCAGTACTGCTTTCCGCGATTGGTACGGTCAGCTTCATTGAATTCGCCGGAGATACTGACAAATCCGCTGTCGCCAAGGGGCAGGCCGATGTTGCCGAGCACGGTGGTCATCGCGCCGTCACCCTCGAAGAATTCTCCTTGGTCGATGGTAAGGCTTCCGCCTTCGCTATTGTCATTCAAGATGAAGTTAATAACGCCAGCCATCGCATCAGAACCGTACTGAGCCGACGCGCCATCGCGTAATACTTCAATGTTTTTCAGTGCTGAGGCTGGTACTGTTGCCATGTCAGGGCCCTGTGTACCTGAGCCTCCGATTGCAACCAGTGCAGCTCTGTGTCGGCGCTTGCCATTGACCAAGACCAAAGTCTTGTCTGTGGGCAATCCGCGCAGTGACGCAGGCCGGATCATGGTCGCGCCATCCGAAATCGGTTGACGAGCAACATTGAATGATGGGATCAACGTTTGAAGCACGTTATTCGTGTCAGTGTGCGAGATCGCTCGGATTTCGTCAGCGCTAAAGACATCAATAGGCACAGGTGAGTCTGATACCGTGCGAGGACGTCCGCGAGCGCCGGTGACAACGACTTCTTCGATGTCAGCGCCGCTGTCTTGCGTGAAGGCGACCTGAGGCGCCCCGGTAGCGGCCAGAATAGCTGCTGCCAGCAAGGTCTTTGGGTGTCTACGAAAATTCATTCGTTTCTTACTCCTGGAGTTAAAGTTGTGGGTTTCCCTCTGAGACGATCGTGACGCATCCTAACTATATGCATCTAGAATTCTAGGACGGCCAAGTCGTGCTGATAAGCTGGCGAAACGCCAGAGAGGGCTCTCATCAACCGCCCATATTAAGGCTTTTCTCCTCATTATGAAACACTTTGAAACAATTGATTGGGAGTCAGATAGACGAATGGGGTGGGAATTCAGGCGGCAATTACCGAAATAGAAAAAAAAGTAGCCAAAAAACAATACAATAGACGTTAAAAGCCGTCCCTTTACAGGAGTTTTTTCGCTAAGCGACAGCGCTTTTTGTAGGGCACATCCGGTTCGCCGCTGATGGGAATGCCGGATATTTGCGCATTTCGGGAGGGTTGGGCCTGCCTGCCACGCTATCAAGCAAGGATGTCTAGCTGTTATTGCGTCCACTCAGCGACCCCTGCGACACGCGGCCTAAGGGACAGACGCCCAAGCCATTGCTGGATGGAACAGACGAAAGTAAGCACGGCTCCGAGTCTAAGTCTAGGCGAGAAGAGGGCTCGTCGGAGCAGGCTGATGGCGGATGTGGCTTACCGAGGTCAGCCCATGAGTCTGGGCACAAGAACAGGGGTCTTTGTCACATACGCTTGGTATTCCGGGTCCTGTCCCCAGCGCTGTTGTGCACTGTCTTCCAGCAGGCGAATGCCGCTGACTTTAATCAGCAGAAAAGTAACGAACAGCGGCGAGATCATGGTGACGAGCTGCCAGCCACTGAGGGCCGGCAGGGCGACCAGTGCGACGCCCAACCACAGAAGAATCTCGCCAAAATAGTTGGGGTGACGGGATCTGGCCCACAGACCGGTGGTAATAAATTTTTCAGCATTAGTCGGGTCCCGCCTGAAAACTGTTTTCTGGTGATCGGCCAGGACCTCAACGCCAAAGCCCACAGCCCAGATCAGAGCGCCCAGATAGGCAAGCCCGTCCACGGGAAGTTGACGCGCTGACGTGATCGCGGCCAGTGCCGCAGCCATGGTGATGAAGACCCAGGCGCCGCCGAGAGTCCAGGTGAATGCATAGCGGAAAAATTTCTTTTTAATTTCAGTAAACCGGCGATCCTGACCGGCTTTCTTAACCCGTAGGAACAGAAACGTGCCAAGACGGGCAGACCACACTGCCACCATAAGGCACAGTATAACGCCGCGGCTATCCATGTCGGGGTGAACAGCATAGGCCAAACCGACTGTAGACAAATAGGACAGGCCGCCGGTCAGATCGAAATAATGCTCTGTCTGGAAAATGAAAGAGGGAATGAAGATAGCCCAGTGCAGCAGAAAACCAACCGTTGCGCATAAGGCAAACAAGGGGTAGGGGCCGATCATCACGCTTCCCTGGCTCCCGGCTAGGGCGATCGTTGCGCTGACAGATAAAATAATTGCTATACCGATGAGAGGTTTTAGCATGCGCTTGATCCTTGCAACAGTTTAATCAAAATCAACCCGGGCTAAGCCAATGCCACTTTCTCCGGCGACCGCGTAGAGCAGGTAGATTATGCCATCTTCTTCAAAGAGCGCAGGGTCGCGGAGCTGATTCACTTGCCCGTATGCTGTACTCCGAACGCTTGGTTCAACGGGTGCGTTGGCGCCTTCCCAGTCAGTTTCGGGCCTCAGTAGAATTTCCTCACCCGATGCCTGCCAAAGATGCCAGTCATCGCTGATGTCGATTGTGCTCAGCAGTATCGACTCGGGAGCATCCCCGACCCGTGTCCAAAAAACGTAGAGCGTCTCTTCTCGCACCATCACTGCAGAATGTCTCATGTTCGGGGTAAAAAGAAGCGGACCTTGTTCGAAATCGGTCAATCCATCGACCGAGCGATAGAACTGCCCCGGCATACTGATTGCGTAGGACATGCCTTGCCACGGGAAAACACGCATGTAAGTGCGACCTATGTTTTCCTCATGTGCTTTGAAGTGAATGCCGTCTGCAGAAGTTGCAATACGGGAATGCTGAAAACCGGGACCTTCGAGGCCGTGGAAATACATTATGATTCTTTGGTTGTTTTCATCAACATGAACATCGGGTGAGGCGATATGCGGCTCGGTGAGTTCTTTGGCCAAATCGTGAGATACCTGCACTCCGGCAGCGCGCCTCGCTGCAACCAGTTCGTTCAGCCTTTCATCCGAGATTGTCGGTCGTGTTGGCGTAAAATAAGAATCCTCGATCTGCAGGCTCCCGGGCTCATGGATCTGCCAGGGGCCAGTGATTGAATCAGCGTATGCAAGTCGGATGTAGCGTCCTTTATGGTCTGCGAAGTAGAGATAGTAATTGCCCATTTTGTTGGGCAGCCAGTCCGGGACCTTAATCAGGGAGGGCCCCTGAATGTTCTCCCCGATGCTGGGATGAATGTCAGGGCCGATTAGCGGTCGGTCAAGTAACCGGGTGACCGTTACTCTGGGCGACTGCGCTAAAGTGGTTGCGGACATCAGCAGAGCAAGAGTCACGATGAGAGGAACAGATGTTTTAAGGCCTTGTTTGATCATGAATGCCCCCGGGCATGCTCGACAGTGTTCGAAGACTAAGTTCCGTGCCGCTGAAAGTCTAGGGCTCCTTTTGCTTGGCCCTGACCCTCATTCATCAATTGAGTTAGCCATTTTCTTGTGAGGAGAGGGCAGATCGACGTAGTCCCCGACGCGCTGTTCCTTTGCTGCGCGCATGGATTCCTTTATTTCGTCCTGCTGGAGCATGCTAGCATTCCAGATGCGAACATAATCCAGCGTGTCTTCAGTGCTGTGATCCCGCGCGTAGTTGATCATTCTTTTGCTGCCGTAGATTGCCAGAGGCGCTTTGCTGGCAATCTGTTTTGCTATTTTCATAACTGATTCCAGCATGTCGTCCTGCGTAGGAAAAATTTCGTTAATCAATCCTCGGGCTTTGGCTTCCTCGGCGCCCATGCGTCGCCCGGTATACGCCAGTTCTTTCACAATGCCTTCTGGCAGCAGATTAGTGATGCGGGGAAAAGTGCCCACATCAGCAGTCATACCGATATTGATTTCGTAGATTGTCAGGAAGGCGTCAGCGGTCATATAGCGCATATCGCAGGCAGTAATTAAGTCCACCCCGGCACCAATGGCGCCGCCCTGAACGGCGGCCAGAACCGGTATCCGGCTCCTCTCCAGACAGCTAAAAGTTTCTTGCAGGTACCTGATGTTGTCGTATAAACGAAGACCCTTGAGGCGAGCATTCTTTTCGGGATTCGGGTCGGATTGCACTGCCTCGCTGCTTCCGAAAGCTGAGACATCCATGCCAGAGGTAAAATGTGGACCGGTCGAGGAAAACACAATGACCCTGGCCTGATGTTCCGTCTCAATCTGCCTGACAAGCTCGGGCAGTTCTGCCCAGAAACTGGGGATCATGCTGTTTCGTTTTTCCGGTCGATTCATGCTGATGTGAGCTATTTTATCTTCGACTTTCAGGTCAAAACATTGGTAGGTCATAGACTATTATCCTTTGTCCGGTCGACTTATCCGGCAGTAAAAATGAATGGCTTCTGCACCACCGGCCAAGTCATCAGGGTCCATGTTCCGGCTTGAGATGCCAGCGTCGGACATACGGCGGCGACGATCGTCCATATAGTTTGCAAAACGCGGTTTCTCTGCTGCGCTCAATAGGCTTTCGATTTCAGTGAGTACGTTTCTGTAAAAGCCCTCAACAAAGGTCAGAGTATGGTGTCTTCTCTCTGCATGGGCCTCCAGAGCTTCTTTGATGCGGGCGCTACCCCGAAATTCTGAGTAATTCCAGGTGTCACACATTGCTTTAACGTTCCGCATCTCGTCAACGTTGATGAAATTCTTAGCGTTAGACAGAGAGATAAGAATCTTTCTTAGCGTTTCTTCTTTGAGGCCCGTGATCGAGGCTGTTCGCCGCGGTGCGCTTGCGATTTCCTGCATCAGTCGGTTTAGGACTGCTCTGTCAATTTCTTCCGGTTCCAGTCCGGGCTGGCTGCTGGTGATCCTCGGAATTGCCGTGTCGAATGCTAAGGGAAGTGCAAGCCGGCCCTGCTCAACCAATGCTTCCTGAGCAGCAATCGTGTGACTGACCAACAGCAATGCAGACAGTGAGCCTGCGACCAAGTGCCGCAGTGTCAATGGGTCTGTTGGGTTCCGTCTGAGCAACTCGGGGCGTGCCTATTTAAATTACTGGCCGCGGCCAATTGCATCCGGTTCCAGCTTTGGGTAGTCAATGCCCAGCTGATCGAGATAGGTGTCGTAATTGTCAGGGTCGTAATACAGCGCTTCAAGCAAGGGCCTGAACTCGTCCATTATGCCGGTGTTTTTCTCAATTGCAGGCGGGTCGTCTGGCCCGATGAAAGGCGTGTAAGTTTCTTCAGCAGTTTGTACTTCATCAAAATAGGCCTGCGCTTCATCCAGCAGTGTATCGCTGAGCAGCATATCCAGCATGGTGGTCGCGATCACCTTGGCCCCCG
>JASMER010000054.1 GCA_030752195.1 Gammaproteobacteria bacterium | reverse complement strand
GGTAGCTGATTACATCGCAAATATCCCGGTTTTGACCAAGCACCATCAATAAGCGATCTAGGCCCAGCGCAACACCCGCGCAGCTAGGCAGGCCTGCCTCAAGAGCGGCAAGCAGTTCCTCATCGACTGGCACCAACGGCAGGCCGAGCTGTCGTCGTCTGGCCAAATCTCCGTCGAACCGCGCCCTCTGCTCTGCTGCGTCAGTCAACTCGAAGTAACCATTGGCAAGCTCCATGCCGTCCACGTAAAGTTCAAAGCGCTGTGCCACAGGAACGCCGGCAGCATCGGGCGCCACAACCGACAATGCGGCCTGCGCTTCTGGATATTCATAGACAAAGCAGCTAGCCGGCAATCTTGGTTCGATCTTTTGATCCATCAATAGCTGCAGATAATCGGTTGTATCCAGATCGGCGCCACAGACATCCATCAGCTCGTCGCTGAGGCACTGCAGTTCCTGCAGGGTTATAGTGTGAGGGTCCAGATTAAGGTGCTTCCTGAACAGTTCCCTGTATCTATACCTTGGAATCTTCTGACGGCTCAACAAACGCATGACGAACTGTTCCACTTCATCCATAAGATCCGCCAACGAGAAACCGGGGCGATACCATTCTATGAGTGTGAACTCCGGGTTGTGTAAGCGGCTTCGCTCTCCGGACCGAAAGGCTTTAGCGATCTGATAAATCGGACCCGAGCCCGCCGCCAGCAACCGCTTCATCGCATACTCAGGAGAGGTCTGAAGAAATAAAGGGAGCTGCGAAGGGTCATGCGTCCGCACCTCAAAGGATTGCAGATGCACATCTGTAACAGCGCTGGTTCCTAGCAGAGGGGTTTCAACTTCCATCACCTCCAGCTCAGCAAAGAAGCGCCTAACCTCAGTCAACACTGAGGCGCGCAATTTCAGGCTCTCTTGCAAAGCGGGATGATCCCTATCAGCCATTGCAGCTCAACGCTCAGAGGAAGATAGATAGGTTATTTGCTGACACGATTCTGATACTCGCTCGTGCGAGTGTCTACGCGCAGCACATCGCCTATATTGACGAACAGCGGCACCTTGACTACCGCGCCCGAGCTTAGAGTAGCCGGCTTGGTGCCACCCTGGGCCGTATCGCCTTTCAGGCCGGGGTCCGTTTCAGTGACCTCAAGTTCAACAAAATTTGGTGGCGACACCGAGATTGGCGCCTCGTTCCAGAGAATGACCTGATAGACATCCTGTTCTTTAAGCCAGTCTTTCGCCTCCGAGATTGCGCTGGCGTCAGCCGCCATCTGTTCAAAACTGCCATCTGTTTTCATGAAGTGCCAAAACTCACCGTCCGCGTACAGATACTCCATATCGATTTCCATGACATCGGCCGCTTCAATTGACTCTCCGGATTTAAAGGTGCGTTCCCAGACTCTGCTGTTACGCAGATTGCGAAATTTCACGCGATTAAAAGCCTGGCCTTTTCCGGGCTTTACCACCTCGTTTTCAAGGATAGAGCAGGGCTCTCCATCGACCAGCACTTTCAGTCCCGATTTGAATTCGTTGGTTGCGTAGCTTGCCATTTGCTTTCTCCTATCGTACGTAAGTGGCTCCCTAAGGAGACCGGACCACTGACGAAAAGTTTACCTGTGTTTTCGCGGATGAGCCTGCTTGTCACCCGCATTATTGTTATGATGCTATGAAACAGCCGCACAAACCCTAACCCGGCCTGCACCCGAAAAGTTAACGCATGTATTCAGTCATGAGCAACGCTGCACTATCGGTCATTACTTCTGACCCGCCTGAAAAATGGCAAGAAATATTAGCTGATCTCATCACAGATCCAAAGGAATTAACCGAAATTCTCCAGCTCGACAGCGGCGCCGAAAGCCGACTGGCTCATTTCGGACTGAACAGGTTCTCCCTCAAGGTGCCCAGACCGTTCGCGCAGCGAATGCGGCCGGGCAACTGGAACGACCCACTACTGCGGCAGGTCTGGCCCAGCCAGCTAGAGGACGAGGTGGATTGCTCGCTCAGTGAAGACCCCCTGCAAGAAAGAACCTTCAATCAGGCAACAGGACTGCTGCAAAAATATCGTGGTCGTGTCCTGCTTACCGCAGCGCCGCATTGTGCAGTGCACTGTCGTTATTGCTTCAGGCGACACTTTGACTACGCGGCTAACACGCCAGGCAAGCGACAGTGGCAGGAGACTCTGGAGCAGATCGATGGGGACAGCAGCATCTCCGAGGTAATTCTGAGCGGCGGCGACCCGCTGGCCGCGGGAGACAGCTATCTGAAGTGGCTTTTGACTCAGATCGACACACTCAAACAGGTAACTACCATCCGTATCCATACCCGTCTGCCGGTGGTGATCCCACAGCGGATCACCAGCAGTCTGTGCCAGACACTTGCGTCACTGGAATGCAAACTGGTCATTGTCATTCATTGCAATCACGGTCAGGAGATTGACTCATCGGTGCAGCTCGCCGTGCAAAAGCTCAGAGCAACGGGCGCAACGCTGATGAATCAGTCAGTGCTGCTTAAGGGTATCAATGATGATGCAACTAGCCTGGTTTCGCTTAGTCATCAACTATTCGACATAAATGTACTACCTTATTATCTCCACTTGCCGGATCGGGTTGCCGGAACCGGGCATTATCTGGTCAACGAACAAGAAGGCCTCGACCTGATCACCAAAATCCGTGCCCTGCTGCCGGGCTATCTGGTCCCTCGGCTCGTCAGAGAAGACCCGGGCAGTGACAGTAAAACGCGACTTGGCTGAGCGCTCATCAGAAGAGCTTGCCAGATTGCCACATTTAATGCGCGCTCCCGGCGCCCGACTGCCTTGGAGCTATTCCCGTTTTCACAGGCCGCATCGATTGGGTAGGTTCCAACTGTTTGGGACAATGCTACGCTCCTGTTATTCTTGCCCCTGCATTGCGCATCAAAAAGACTTTCTGGCTTGACAAAAAATCCCGACACAGATGGAGAAACACTAACTCAGCGCAGGTCGACGTTGAGCCGGGTTTCGACCAAATTCACGGTCACCGGATGTCTGTTTCTGGTCCTGGCTATGTGCGTCTTCTGGCTGATCAGCAGCTACAGCAATCGCAGTTTATTGCAGCAGCAGGCCGACGGGCTTGGTCAGGCTCTCGCCGAACAAACCGCAATACAGCTTACCGAGCTGATTCTCGCTAACGACCTGATCAGTATGAACGTGGTCCTCAATAGCTTGACCGAAGCCACCGGAGTTCAGCGTATCTCAGTGCTCAGCGTCGATGATGCTGTGTTGGCACAAGCAGAAGGTCGCGTAGAAGCTATACGCCCGCTGGTGCCTTTACCCGTCCCTCTTGCAGCAAGTCGCGCGCAGTATGAAGCACCGATTACGCTCAACGACGCGGTTGCCGGGACCGTGCGGCTTGAGCTTAATCTCGACTATATCGAGGCAGGTGCAGCGAACAGTCTTCTGCTGATTGCTGCTGCCACCTTTTTGTTACTGACGGTCTGTGTGCTGCTGAGCGGAATCTACTTCCAGTATGTGGTGAGCTTCCCGGCCAATCTGCTGGCGTTCGCTCTCAGCAATATCCGCAAAGGTGAGATCGATACCTGCCCAGAGCCGGAAGCTAATCACGAACTCAGCGCGGCGATTCGCCAGTATAATGCGACCGCAGAATTTCTTGCCCAAAATACCTTTCTGAGCCAACTCGGCACCCACACGCCCAGTTCCGGCAGTCCGAACTCAGGCACAGCGGCCGGCGGGCAGGCCACAACCCTCCTGATAATCAGCATGGCGAACTACCAGTACCTTGCCTCGACGCTGCCCAGCGAGACCCTAATTGAGCTGCTCAACAAATATTATTTCTACATCGATAAAGTTTCTCGCCTCTACAACGGCAGCGTCTGTTTTTGTGCAGACGGTGAAGCTGTCATCCATTTCAGTAGCGTTGAGATAGAAGAGGATCAGTCGTTTTTCGGAATCTGCTGCGCACAGTTGTTCTTGCAAATTATTGGCGACGTCAACGATGTGGGCGACGACCGGATATCGGCGAAATACCGAATAGCGGTCCACAGCGGGCAATCACTTAACAGTCTCTACTCACCCATCACTCAGTCCAGCAATAACCTGAGCGGCGAGACGCTGGATGAGGCGCGTATGATTTGCCAACACTGCCCGGACAATGCCTTGCTGATCTCAGCGGCTAGCTTTGAACAGGCCGGTGGTCTGAGCCGGCTGGACGCAGAGCATGAATTCAAGATTGGCGAAGCCGCGCAGATTTCCACCTTTCTCGCGAGAGAGCCAATGGCCGAGTACAAACCGTTGATTGAGCAACAGGCGATTAAGCTGGTTACGCTGTTCGCGGACTAGGCCTTTACCGTTTTCCGGCAAAATAGGCGCCGTGCTCTCGGCTACGTCAGGACTTCGATGCGATCCACATTCTGAAAGCCTCGGGGCAACTTATTACCGCGGCGCCCGCGTTCCCCCTGGTAGTGCTGCAGATCAGCTGGTTTCAAATTGTGGTGACGCCGACCAGCATAAACCGTCAGAGTGTCTTCTGCGGTCACCGTTGTCATGGCAACAACGAATTCAATGCGCTCGGCAACGCGAGCGCTCGGGACGTTAATAATTTTGTTGCCCTTGCCCTTGGCTAAACGGGGAAGTTCACTTAGCGGGAACATTAGCATTCGTCCTTCGTTGGTCACCGCGACAACCCTGTCGCTGTCATAATGCTTGGTCATCACAGCCGGCAGCAATACGGACCCTTTAGGCAAACGCAGTATGGCCTTACCCGACTTGTTTTTACTGATCAGATCCCCGAGCTTGGCGACGAAGCCGTAACCGGCATCACTGGCCAGCAAGACGTCTCTGTCTTCATCGCCGATCACAACTCCTTCGAAAGTTGCACCTGACGGCGGGTTCACTTTACCGGAAATCGGCTCCCCCTGGCCGCGAGCCGAGGGCAGGGTATGCGCCGGCAGGGAGTAAGCTCGGCCGGTGGAATCAAGGAAAATTGCTAGCTGGTTGCTTTTCCCCCGCGCGGCAATCTTGAAACCATCCCCGGACTTGTACTGCAGTGCGCGTGGATCAACGTCGTGACCTTTGGCCGAGCGCATCCAGCCGCGTTCTGACAGAACGATGGTGATTGGCTCGGTAGAGAGCAGTTCAGATTCACTGAAGGCTCTGGATTCTTCGCGCTCCACAAGCCTGGAGCGCCGAGCGTCGCCGAACTTCTCTGCATCGGTCTTGATTTCACTCTTGATGAAGGTTTTCAGACGTGTTGCTGACTTCAGCAGCTGCTCCAGGGTTTTACGTTCGCCGCTAAGCTCTTGCTGCTCAGTTTTAATTTTAATCTCCTCAAGCTTGGCCAGCTGCCGCAAACGCAGCTCAAGGATAGCTTCTGACTGGCGCTCGCTGATCTTAAACATCTTCATCATCGCCTGCTTGGGTTTATCCTCCTGTCGGATAATTTTGATGACCTCATCAATATTCAGGAATGCAATCAGCAACCCATCAAGGATATGCAAACGATCAAGTATCTTATCCAGACGAAACTGGAGTCTGCGCCGAACAGCGACGGTGCGAAACTGCAGCCATTCTTTCAACAGGCTTACCAGGCCTTTTACCTGAGGGCGCTTGTTGATCCCTATCATGTTGAAATTCACACGATAGTTCTTTTCCAGATCCGTGGTGGAAAAGAGATGAGACATTACACTGTCGATATCTACTCGATTCGAGCGCGGCACGATGACGATCCGCGTTGGATTTTCATGATCCGACTCGTCTTTCAGGTCAACCACCATAGGCAGCTTCTTTTTCTGCATCTGCGCAGCAATCTGCTCGAGGATCTTAGCGCCGGAGACCTGATAAGGCAGCGCAGTAATGACAATATCGCCGCTTTCCTTTACGTAGGTTGCGCGGGCTTTCATGGTTCCGCGGCCAGTGCGGTACATTTCCTCAATTTCAGACTGAGGGGTGATGATTTCCGCTTCAGTGGGGAAATCCGGGCCCTTGATGTGCTTGCCAATGTCTTTAAGCGTTGCTTTGGGATTATCAAGCAGATGAACCAGCGCTTTGGCAACTTCATGAAGATTGTGCGGTGGGATGTCTGTAGCCATCCCCACAGCTATCCCGCTACCGCCGTTAAGCAACACGTTGGGCAAACGCGCCGGAAGCATTTCCGGTTCGTCCAATGTGCCGTCGAAATTCGGCTTCCATTCCACCGTTCCCTGGCCTAACTCACCCAACAGTACATCTGCATAATTACGCAGTCGTGATTCCGTATAGCGCATCGCCGCAAAGGACTTTGGGTCGTCCTGCGAACCCCAGTTACCCTGTCCATCCACCAGTGGATATCGATAGGTAAACGGTTGTGCCATCAGAACCATCGCTTCATAACAGGCGGAATCACCGTGGGGGTGAAACTTGCCGATGACATCTCCGATGGTTCGAGCCGACTTCTTGAATTTAGCCGAAGCCCTCAGGCCAAGCTCAGACATAGCATAGATGATTCTGCGCTGGACTGGTTTAAGCCCATCACCAATACTGGGCAAAGCGCGGTCGTTGATCACGTACATCGAGTAATTCAGATAAGCCTGCTGCGTATAGCTGAGCAGTGGTATCTGTTCTATGCCGTCGTCATTGAGGATGATGTCTTCGTTCATAGGTTTGCTCGCTACCAACCATTCATTGCATGACGACTATTCCGCATAGTCCGCCAGATTCCCGCTTTCTTCTAGCCAGGCTTTCCGGTCAGATGCCCGGTTTTTTGCCAACAGCATATCCATTACTTCCAGCGTGCTTTTCTTTTTGCTGCTGGTTGTGGCTTCAAGGGTCAGCTGTACCAGCCGACGCGTGTCCCTCGCCATAGTAGTTTCCCGCAGCTGCATCGGATTCATCTCGCCCAGCCCCTTAAAGCGCTGCACATTAATCTTGCCGCTTTTCTTCTCCGCCGCGATACGATCGAGAATGCCGTTCTTCTCATCTTCATCCAGTGCGTAAAAGACTTCCTTGCCGACATCGATGCGAAACAGTGGCGGCATGGCGACATATACGTGGCCCGCTTCTACCACCGGCCGGAAGTGTCTGACGAACAGCGCGCACAACAGCGTGGAGATGTGGAGCCCATCCGAATCTGCATCTGCCAGAATACAAATTTTCCCATAACGCAGATCATCGATCTTGATTGACCCGGGATCGACACCGAGCGCAATGGCAATGTCGTGTACTGCCTGCGAGGCCAGAATCTCCGCCGAATCCACCTCCCAGGTGTTAAGGATCTTGCCCCTCAGCGGCATGATCGCCTGAAATTCTCGGTCCCGCGCCTGTTTGGCAGATCCCCCTGCCGAATCCCCTTCCACGAGAAATAGCTCGCCGGCCATCACATCTTCGGTGGAGCAATCTGCCAGTTTCCCTGGCAGTGCCGGACCGGCAGTGACTTTCTTGCGCGCCACTTTTTTGCTTGCCTTGAGCCGGCGCTGTGCATTGCTGATACATAACTCGGCAATGGCCTCTGCTTCGACGGTATGCTGATTCAACCAGAGACTGAATTCGTCCTTAATGACGCCGGAAACGAAAACTGCGCACTGACGAGAAGATAGTTTTTCCTTGGTCTGACCCGAAAACTGAGGGTCAACCAGTTTGGAAGACAGTACATAGCTGCACTTTTCCCAGACATCTTCGGCCGTGAGCTTGATGCCGCGGGGCAGCAGATTTCGGAATTCGCAGAATTCCCGCAGTGCTTCTAACAATCCGGTACGCAAGCCGTTGACGTGAGTGCCGCCTTGCGCGGTCGGTATTAGGTTGACATAGCTTTCCCCGATCACCTCGCCGCCATCGGGCAGCCAGTGAAGCGCCCAGTCAACGGCCTCATCATTGCCTTTGATAGAGCCAACGAAAGGTTCCTGCGGGATACACTCGTAGTCAGCGGTGGCCTGCAAAAGGTAATCAGTGAGACCGTCTTCAAAGTACCACTCCTCACTTTGCGCCTTCGCCGTGCTGACCGTATTGTCAACAAACGTCACCCGCAGGCCGGAACACAGGACCGCTTTGGCGCGCAGCACATGTTTCAGTCTGGGAATTGAAATCTTTACTGAATCAAAGTACTTCTCATCCGGTAAAAACGTCACGGTCGTCCCGGTATTTCGCATGCCGACCTTGCCAGTGACTTTGAGCTCAGAGGCTTTCTCTCCGCCCTTGAACTTCATTGAATAGACTTTGGCATCACGCTTAACCGTCACTACGAGCGTTTTTGACAGCGCGTTGACCACAGACACACCGACCCCATGCAGTCCGCCTGAGTACTGATAATTCTTATTGGAGAATTTACCGCCCGCATGGAGGCGAGTCAGGATTAGTTCAACGCCCGAAACCTTCTCGTTCTTGTGCTGGTCCACCGGCATCCCACGACCATCATCACTGACTTCGATCAGCCCGTCCTGATGTAAAGTTAGCTTCAACTGGCTGGCAAAGCCCGCCAGTGCCTCATCGACACTGTTGTCGATGACTTCCTGAATGAGGTGATTCGGACGGGTTGTATCGGTATACATACCCGGGCGCTTGCGAACGGGGTCAAGGCCGGTAAGTACTTCAATCGCGTCGGCGTTGTAGTTATTGGACATCGAAAATGAATTCAGAATGGGGGCACTAATGACTGCAGATAGATAGTATTCTATCGCACAGATTCAGCAATTCTTGATAGCAAAAATGCCTCAATCGCGGGCAATTCCCCTGCATACCCGTCGTAACTGTGATTGCCCCCTTGCC
>JASMER010000053.1:5204-8872 GCA_030752195.1 Gammaproteobacteria bacterium | reverse complement strand
GAGCTTCATCAGACGGGCCTCCCGCCAGTACCGTTCAACGTGATACTCACGGGCATAACCAAACCCCCCGTGGGTCTGCATGGCCGCGTCCGCTGCGTAGAATCCAGCTTCAGCTGCCAGCCACTTAGCCATGTTTGCTTCGGTCCCACAGGGCATCCCCTGATCCAACTTCCAAGCAGCCTTTTGCACCATCAA
The DNA here is from genome assembly GCA_030752195.1 of Gammaproteobacteria bacterium. Lineage (GTDB taxonomy): Bacteria > Pseudomonadota > Gammaproteobacteria > Pseudomonadales > Pseudohongiellaceae > UBA9145. The sequence goes on along the minus strand of JASMER010000053.1, from coordinate 8,677 downwards.
ACCGGCAGCATCCAGCCGGGTCCTGGCCTCTGCCAGCGGAAAAGCAATCCCCTGGTTTTTGCCAATCGGTCTGCCAAAAACCACCCGTTCATTGGCATAGGACACCGCACGCGCCAGCGCTGCACGGCCAATTCCTACTGCTTCTGCGGCAATCAGGATTCGTTCAGCATTCAATCCATCCAGCAGATATCGAAAGCCTTTACCCTCTTCTCCCACCCGATCGGATTCAGCAACCTTTAGCTCATCGTAAACCACCTCACAGGTTCTCACCGCATTGCGACCAAGCTTTTCAATCGGGGAAATGGCTACCTCGGGACGCTTGAGTTCCGCGAACAACAGCGTCATTCCGTCAGTTTTTCGTTCAACTTCCTGCTTGCTCTGTGTTCGAACGAGGAGTAGCACCCTGTCTGACTCAAGCGCCTTGGTGGTCCACACTTTTCTGCCGCTCACGACATAATGACCATCCACCAGACTTGCTCTGGTCTCGATTGAAGTCGTGTCGCTACCGGCGTTAGGCTCAGTCACCCCAAAGGCGACCTGGAGCTTGCCGCTGGCAATGTCCGGCAAATACAGTTTTTTCATACTTTCTGAGCCATGCTTGATCACCGGGTGCATTCCGAACATGGACAGATGCAAGGGTGTTGCACCATTCATCGCCGCGCCCGATGCTGCTACCTGCTCCAGCACCACGGCGGCTTCCTGCACGCCCTTGCCGGCGCCACCATAGGCTTCAGGAATCGCGATACCAATCCAGCCTGCCTCGGCCATGGCATCATAAAACTCCTGTGGGTACTGCCCTTCGCGATCTTGCCTTTCCCAGTACTCATCGGAAAAATCCCGGCACACATTGCTGACCGCCTCGCGAATCAGCTTCAGGTCAATCGGCTCAGAAAAATCCACAGCTCATTCATTCCTGTTTTAAACAATGGAACAGACAGCCCTTAGTCGCAGGCCTACCATTGTTGCTTCAGCTTTTCAGCTGAACATCAATTTGTTCAGCAATAGCGAGCACCTTGCGGGCTCGTTTCAGATGCGGTACATCAACCATCTGCCCATTGAAGCTGAACGCCATCTTGCCTTCTGACTGGGCTTCAGCAAACGCCAGAAGTAGTTCCCTAGCAGCTGCGATCTCGTTTTCGCTGGGCGTAAAAGCACCGTTCACCACGTCAACCTGAGATGGGTGAATCGTCAGCTTACCCATAAACCCCATTGAAGCCGCCTCAGAACACTCCTTCGCCAGCGCGGCCTTTTCTGCAATTTCGACAAAGACTGTGTCAATGGGATGTACCTGGTTTGCGGCAGCCGCCAGCAGGCAGGATGAGCGAACAAAGCGAAACACATCAAGATAGACTCCTTCGGCATTTCGCTTGGCGCGGGCGCCCAACTCCCCGGCGAGATCCTCTGCCCCCCAGGTAAGACCGTCAACCCTTTCGTTCCCAGCCATATCAGCGAGACAAAACACCGCCTCAGGCAGTTCAGTTCCGATAAGCACCAGGGAGGTTGCGCCAGGTTGCACGTTATTCCGCTCTTCAACCGAGCTGACCAATCGGTCGACTGCATCCACACTGGCACGACTACTCACTTTGGGAAGCACCAATCCATCCGGATGTGCCCCAGCAATCACTTCGACATCATCTCTTCCCCACGGCGAGCCCTGCGGATTGATGCGAACCAGACACTCTTTCGCGCCAAAGTCTGCCTGTTCAACCCAATCGCAAACAGCTCTTCTAGCTGATTCCTTATTCTCTGGCGTGACCGAATCTTCCAGATCGAGAATCAGAGTATCCGCATTCAGCGTCAAAGCCTTCTCAAACATTCGTGCATTGCCGCCCGGCACGAAATGCAGTGATCTGCGTGGCCCTTTCGGCCCTGGAGTTGGAACCACTGCCATACTCAGTTTCTCTCAAAATTTCCCGTAGCTAATTTAAGCATCATGCCTTTGCGTAAGCATTCACACACGATTTCGCCTCGCTGATTACGGGCAAGGTGCTTGAACCAGACTATCCCTCGATCGGGTTTTGTTCTGGATTCCCGCTTGTCTACAATCTCTGTCGAAACGCTCAGGGTATCACCGATGAAAACGGGGTTCGGGAACTCAGTCTGCTCCATACCGAGATTGCCGATTGTAGTCCCAAGAGTGGTATCAGCAACAGACAGACCCACTACCAGGCCCAGCGTGTATAGACTGTTGACCAGGATTTGGCCGTACTGGGACTGCTTGGCGAACTCAGCATCCAGATGCAAAGGCTGCGGATTGTGAGTGAGCGCAGTAAACAGCAGATTATCGGTTTCAGTGATAGTCCGCGCCGGTTGGTGTTTATACAGCGCACCCACTTCAAGTTCTTCAAAGTATTTTCCGCTCACGTTCGCTTATCTTTATCAGTTAGACAGGAAGTAAAACATTGTAGTGGCAACCGACAGGCGCATCCATTAAATTCTGATGCACGTAGACAAGATCAACAGCTAGGCGCCTTTCATGAATGAAACATATGCGCACGAATGGATTGGCAAAACAGAGACACTGTCAGACACCCTGAACCCGGTTCCCTGCAAGGCTTTGGCTGCCACCCTCAATCGGACATGGGACCCTAAAGAAGGAGACAGGCTGCCTCCTCTTTGGCACTGGCTGTATTTTCTCGAGACGGCTCAGCAGGAAGAACTCGCTGCTGACGGCCACCGCAAGCGGGGGGGGTTTCTTCCCCCCGTCCAGCTACCACGACGCATGTGGGCGGGTAGCCAGATTCAGTTTCATTCCCCGATCACTTTGGGCGAGACACTGACCCGTCAATCGACCATAGAAAGCATCAGGGAAACTACGGGACGCAGCGGCGCACTGACGTTTGTCAAAGTCCGCCATGAAATCGGGTCAGAGCAGCGCCCTGCAATTACGGAAATTCAGGATCTTGTCTATCGCGAGGCCGCAAAACCTGGCGTTGATCCGCCCGCACCCGCAGCTACTGAATCGTCTGGCGACTACCACCTTAAATTAATCGCGGATTCACGCCTTCTGTTTCGCTACTCTGCATTAACCTTCAATACACACAGAATCCACTATGATTATCAGTATGCCACGCACACAGAGGGCTACCCGGGGATCATTGTTCACGGGCCATTGCTGGCGACTCTGATGCTGGAACTTTTGCGCTCAAATTTCCCGGAGGAAACGATAAAGGCATTTGAATTCAGAGCGTTAGGCCCGATTTTTGGGGACCACCGGTTCAGTGTACACGGTACCAGGCCCGACCCCGATGGCAATGTTACCCTGTGGATTGCGAATTATGAAAGCCAGCTATGCATGCGGGGAACAGCCAATATTGAGCGCTAGACGATGCGTCAGCCTGCTGGCTTGTGCTATGATTTGGCGGCGTCTTTGGGGCGTGTCCCGAATACCGGAGAGTTGGCCGAGTGGCTGAAGGCGCGCCCCTGCTAAGGGCGTATAGGTTAATCCCTATCGAGGGTTCGAATCCCTCACT
>JASMER010000053.1:0-5194 GCA_030752195.1 Gammaproteobacteria bacterium | reverse complement strand
CACCTAGAGTTCTTAAGCCTGTCACCAGACCCAAGGCTAGTGTTCCTTCTCGCCAGAGTTCTCTGAGGGTTGCTCGGTCCGGATGCGCTGGTAGATTTCCTCGCGGTGAACGGCAACATCTTTTGGAGCATTAACTCCGATCCGAACCTGGTTACCCTTAACACCCAGTACAGTGACGGTGACGTTGTCTCCGATCATGAGGGTTTCGCCGATTCGGCGTGTCAGTATCAACATTTCCTACCTCCAGTAGTCATTCCATTGTGTAGTCCCTGCAAGGCAGAATGGCGACGCAAAGAGAGCTGCATACTGAGGTCACGATTTCACTGAAGTAGTTGGGCCTTCCTTCTCGCCCGCCTCAAGAGTGAAGCTTCTGCGCTTTGCCGGGGTTTTGCTCGGATCAAAACCACTGGATCCCGAGATGACACTATCAGTCCCCTACTAGTATCTGCCTATCTCGGCAAATTGCCAACCCATAAATCAGTCTATGTGCCGGATATGCTCTGGACACAGCTCAGGTGCTGCTGTGTTCACCGTCCGGATCGCCCAGTTCAAAAGCGCTGTGTAATGCGCGCACAGCTAATTCGAGATACTTTTCTTCAATGACCACTGAAATCTTAATTTCGGAAGTGGTGATGATCTGGATATTGATACCTTCCTGCGCTAACGCCTTAAACATTTTGCTGGCAATACCCGCGTGAGACCTCATACCCACACCTACCAAAGAAACTTTGCAGATCTTGGTATCCAGATCCACCGCCCGCGCTTTTAGGGAACTGGCGACGTTGTCCAGAATTGATTTGGCGCGCTCACTTTCGCCTCGCTTAACGGTAAAAGTGATATCGTTCGTACCATCAGCCGCCGCGTTCTGAACGATAACATCTACCTCAATGCCTGCTTCACTCACCGGCCCGATGACGTTATAGGCGGTTCCTGGCAAATCAGGCACACCGGTCACGGTCAATTTGGCTTCGTCGCGCTCAAACGCAATGCCAGCAATGCTCGGATTTTCCATAGCCTCATCTCCTTCAAAACTGATCAGAGTACCCTCACCCTCTTCAAAACTGGAAAGCACTCGTAATGGCACCCTATATTTCCCGGCAAATTCGACCGAACGAATCTGCAGCACCTTAGCGCCCAGACTCGCCAGTTCAAGCATCTCTTCAAAGGTCACTGTTTTTAGCAAGCGGGCTTCCTCAACCACGCGCGGATCAGTGGTGTACACACCTTTGACATCGGTGTAGATCTGACACTCATCTGCCTTGAGCGCTGCCGCGAGTGCGACCGCGGTCGTGTCACTACCCCCCCGACCAAGGGTTGTGATACACCCGGCCTCATTAACCCCCTGAAACCCGGCCACCACCACAACATTCTGCTGCTCCAGTTGCGCCAAAATCCGCGTGCTGTCAATCTCGCGGATCCTAGCTCTGGTGTGAGCATCGTCGGTGAGAATGCGCACCTGACTGCCAGTGAAGGATCTCGCCCCGTATCCACGCTTTTCTAGAGCCATACTCAAAAGCGCAATAGTGACTTGCTCTCCCGTAGAAAGCAGCACGTCCATTTCCCTCACAGTCGGCTGCCCCATCACTTCCTGAGCCAGAGCGGTAAGTCGATTCGTCTCGCCGCTCATCGCAGAAACCACGACAACTACGTCATCTCCGTGATCCCGGAAACCAATAATCTTTTCAGCGACGGCCTCTATCCTCTCTACAGAGCCCACCGAAGTTCCGCCGAATTTTTGTACTACCAATGCCATTTTAGATTGTTCCTAGAGCAGGCGAGCCTCCAGCCACGGCTGTACGCTATCAAGCGCTACCGACAGATTTTCCGGCTGGCTGCCTCCTGCCATCGCCATTTCTGGGCGGCCGCCGCCTTTGCCTCCGACCTGCTCAGCGACCATGTTCACCAGCTCGCCGGCTTTGACTCGGTCAGTGACCTCTTTACTGACACCTGCCACGAGGTTTACTCTACCCTCCGCCTCACAGGCAAGCACAATCACCGAGGCGCCCAGCTTATTTTTCAACTGATCGACCGTATCGCGCAGAGACTTTGGATTGAAGCCTTCGATATTGGCGACCAAAATCTTAATTCCTTCCAGCTCGACAGCGCGCGACCCAAGATCATCGCCAGCACTTGCTGCCATTTGCGCTTTAAGCTGCGCGAGCTGTTTCTCGAGGACCTTATTCTGGCTCAACAGGCCGGACAGCTTGTCCAGCAGACCCTCGGTCGCGGTTTTCAGCAGCGATGAAGCCTCACGCAGGACATCCTGCTCCCGCTCGATCAGTGCAAGCGCGCCGCGCCCCGTAAACGCTTCAATACGTCGAACCCCGGCCGAAATACCGGATTCACTAACAATCTTGAACAAACCGATGTCGCCTGTCCTATCAACATGACAACCGCCACAAAACTCGACAGAATAGTCTCCTCCCATTGAGACAACCCGCACCTCTTCGCCGTATTTCTCTCCGAACAGTGCCAAGGCTCCCTTGCTTCGAGCCGCTTTAATTGGCATGACTTCTTTGCTGACTTCGGAATTGGCGAGAATCTCCTCATTCACCTGCTCTTCGATGCTCCGAATTTCTTCAGCAGACAGAGGGGCACCATGGGAAAATCAAACCGCAGTCTATCCGCCTCAACCAGAGAACCCTTCTGTAGCACATGATCACCGAGCACGCTGCGCAAGGCCGCGTTCATCAGATGGGTGGCCGAATGATTCAGAGTAATCGCTGACCGTTTGTTTCCGGCCACCAGCGCCCTGACTGAATCCCCGATTCTCAGATGTCCACTGGTCAGCCTGCCCCTGTGAATAAAAATCTCTGACTGCTTCTGTGTGTCCGAGATCTCGAAGCGCGCATCACCACTCTCCAACCAACCGGAATCACCAATCTGCCCTCCCGATTCAGCATAGAACGTGGTGGTATCGAGGACGAGTAGCACCTCACCGTTGGCGGGAACAATATCAAGCTTTTCGTTGGCCGGAGAGAATATCGCGACGATCTGCGCCTCTGTTTGCAGACTGGAATACCCCGTGAAAACTGTCTTCTCCAGCCCCTCAAGATCGAGCTTCTCAACTACAGAAAAGTTGCTCGCTGCCCGAGCCTGGTCGCGCTGAATCTCCATGGCAGCCTCGAAACCGGACATATCCAGAGTCAGATTATGTTCGCGCGCAATATCCGCAGTCAGATCAACCGGGAAACCATAGGTGTCATATAGCTTGAAGACCGTTTCACCGGCGATCACAGTACCTGACAGCTCCTTGATCGCTTTTTCCAGAATGGTCATTCCATTCTCCAAAGTACGGGCAAACTGCTGTTCCTCTTCATTCAGCATCTTCTCGACGTAAGTCTGACGCTCGAGCAATTCAGGATAGGCTTCTCCCATCACGCGCGCGAGAGATGCCACAACTTTGTAGAAAAAAACCTCTTTGACACCCAACCGATAACCGTGGCGCACGGCGCGCCGGATAATCCGCCGCAGAACGTATCCACGACCTTCATTGGACGGAGTCACTCCATCGACGCCAAGGAAGGCACAAGAGCGAATGTGGTCGGCGATTACACGCAAGGAATTATTCTGTAAATCAGTAGTCCCGGTAATCTGCGCAATATCGCTGATCAGTTCAACGAAGAGATCTATCTCGTAGTTGCTGTGAACTTGCTGAAGGACCGCTGCTATACGCTCAAGGCCCGCACCAGTATCAACAGACGGCTTCGGCAGTGGCGTCATGCTACCGTCAGCTTTCCGTTCAAACTGCATAAAGACCAGGTTCCAGATTTCGATGTAGCGATCACCATCCTCATCGGGACTGCCCGGCGGGCCTCCCGCCACATCAGGGCCGTGGTCATAAAAGATTTCAGAGCAGGGCCCGCAGGGACCGGTATCACCCATCGCCCAGAAATTGTCTTTCTCACCCAAGCGCGAAAAGCGCGCTGGATCGACTTTGATCTCGTTCAGCCAAATGTCAGCCGCTTCGTCATCATCCTGATAGACAGTGACCCAGAGCCTGTCAGCTTGCAATCCAAGTTCTTCAGTGAGAAATTCCCACGCAAATTGAATGGCCCCTCGTTTGAAATAATCACCGAACGAGAAATTGCCCAACATTTCAAAAAACGTGTGATGTCGAGCGGTGTAGCCTACGTTCTCTAGGTCATTGTGCTTGCCACCTGCTCTCACACATCGCTGGGAACTAGTCGCCCTGACCCTTTCCCGCTTTTCATCTCCAAGGAATACGTCCTTGAACTGTACCATGCCCGCATTGGTGAACAGCAAAGTGGGATCATTGGCAGGAACCAGGGAACTGCTAGGCATTATTTCATGGTCACGCGCCGCAAAGTAGTTCAGAAATTTTTGTCTTATTTCAGCAGATTTCATGGGTTTAGATACCGCTGTGTTGAATATTTTTGGCAATAACAAGTCACCAGTTAACAGGCCGGCGATTATAGCGCCATATCCACTATGGTTGCAGGTAAAACTCCAACAGAATGAGGCTTCCTTAGCTCCACAGGGATTGGGAAGAAGGAAGTCCAACCGCGGCTAACGAGTTGAAGATAATCTATTTAAAACCGGTTTTACCTTCGTCGACAAGAAGCGCAGAAACTGTCGGATTAAGACTTATATTATTAATCGTCTTATCTTCCGGCACCCTGAGATTGCCATCACTGGATAACATAATCGCGACCGACCGGGTCTGAGGAAAGTGGCTGAGAACTATCGCGACTATGATCAGAAAAGGAACACACAGAAACATACCCGGTATTCCCCAAATTGCGTTCCACAGCGCAAGATTCAGCAAGATAACAACGGGGCTGAGATTAAACGACGAACCCATGAACCGGGGCTCGAGAATATTTCCAATGCAGAGTTGCAGCATGCCAATGCCTAGCAGCACAAGAACGAACAGACCGTAACCGTCCGATTGGGCGAGCGCTATCAGTGCTGGAAACAGGGTCGCTGCGATTGAGCCGACTGTTGGAATAAAATTGAGCAAGAAAATTAGCAGGCCCCACAGACCGGCGAAATCTACTCCTACTGCAAGCAAATAAAGATAACTGGCTAGCCCCGTCAGGGAACTGGTGAACAACTTGATACTCATGTACTTCTGAATGTCGTCGCGGATTTGCGTGATGATTTGATGTACCTCCGATTCCTTTTCAGGATTCGCTACCAGTGCAGCAATCTTGTTACTAAAATGACCCTG
>JASMER010000052.1 GCA_030752195.1 Gammaproteobacteria bacterium | reverse complement strand
TTGAATTAGATCGGACGATTGCGTCTGTCAATGCCAGCCCCGCTTGCACAGGCTTGCATCGTACAGCAGATTTGGCGGAACACCCATGGACCCTAATTACTTAGATTTCGAACAGCCCATCGCAGAATTGGAGGCGAAGATTCGAGAATTGCGTCTTGTCGGCACGGATAATGACCTCAACATCAGCGAAGAAATCCAGAATCTGCAGGATAAAAGCACTAAACTGACAGAAAAGATCTATGCAAATCTAAGTTCATGGCAGATCTCTCAGGTAGCGAGACATCCGCTGCGACCCTACACCCTGGATTTTATTGAGCACATATTTACCGATTTTGATGAGCTGCATGGAGACCGGCTGTTTGCTGATGACCTGGCAATTGTTGGAGGTCTTGCCAGGCTTGATGGCCGACCGGTCATGGTTATTGGTCATCAAAAAGGCAGGGGGACTAAGGAAAAAGTACGCCATAATTTTGGAATGCCGAGACCCGAGGGTTATCGCAAGGCCAGGCGTCTGATTAGACTTGCGGAACAATATCGGCTTCCGGTGCTGAGTTTCATCGACACGCCGGGGGCTTACCCTGGCATGGATTCGGAAGAGCGCGGGATTAATGAAGCGATCGCTGAAAATATGGCGATGATGTCGAGAGTTAGGACGCCCTTGATCGCAACGGTCACCGGGGAGGCAAACTCCGGTGGCGCAATCGCCATTGGCATTGCCGATCAGCTGAACATGCTGCAGTACTCCACCTATACGGTCATCACACCGGAGGGCTGCGCAACCATCTTGTGGAAATCTGCCGACCATGCTGCGGCAGCTGCCGAAGCGATGGGAGTGACGTCCGAGCGCCTTGTTGAGCTTCGTATAGTCGATCAGACAATTCCTGAACCTCTCGGTGGTTCGCATCGTGATGTAGCGGCAACCAGTGCCAACATTAAAGATGCTTTGCTGCAGCAGCTGGATAGGCTGCAGGCGATGGACCTCGACGAATTGATCAGCCGTCGCTATGAACGCCTGATGAGCTATGGCATCAGTAGCTGAGTCAAGGCCGGGACCGGTTGTCTGGAAGGGGCAGCACAATGAGTGACTTGATCGTTAAACTCCTTGCGGAATTGAGCCGGGAAAGCGTGCCAGGGCGGTACATTGTTGCCCTCAGTGGCGGGCTGGACTCAACTGTTTTGCTCCATGCCTTAGCGAGTTTGCGAGATGCGGGTTCACTTAACGCAGATCTTGCAGCTGTTCACATTAATCATCAACTCTCTGATATGGCCATGGAATGGCAGGCCTTCTGCGTTGATACTTGCCATCAGTGGCAGGTGCCGCTGACAACCCTTGAGGTTTCTGTTTCTGCTAACGGTTCCCTGGAAGCGGCGGCCAGAGCAGCGAGATTTAACGCGTTTCGTGACTTGGTTCAAAGCGGTGACTCACTGTTGCTTGCTCACCACCTTGATGATCAGATCGAAACTTCCCTCTATCGCCTTCTGCGGGGCGCCGGGCCTCATGGGCTCTCGGGAATTCCGAGGGTGCGCGGTCTGGGCGAAGCTACTCTATGGCGGCCGCTGCTTGATGTTTCGTCTTCTGAGCTGCATACCTACGCAGTCGCCAAACGCTTGAAATGGATAGAAGATGAATCAAATCAGGATGATCGTCACGACCGGAATTTCTTGAGACAACATGTCTTCCCGGTTCTAGAAGCTCGCTGGCCAGATTATCGTGCGAGCTGGCAAAAAAGCCTGAATTTGATGGTAGAAAGCAATGGGCTTCAAAGAGACTTGGCCGATCAGGATCTTATCTCTTTAATTTCGCCGCGGGGCGGCTTGTTTCTGATCCGTCTTGAACAGCTGAATCCGGCCCGTCAGCGAAATGCAATACGCCGCTGGGCAAAACGGTTGGGGCTTCCGACCTTGGGCTGGCGAGTTACCCATCAGCTGGTTGATGAATTTCTGACCGCTTCTGGCACTGGCTCGAGTTTCGACCTTAACGATTGCCTGATATTTCGCCACGATGGTGAATTATTTGCTGTACGCAAAGGGTTTGCTAATGCGCCTGACCCGACCAGTTTTGGCGCCACTGACCGGTCAGTGGAGATGGGACCAGGAAATGGAAGGCTTTTTATTTCACCGCTGAGCGGTGACGTAATAAGTAAAAGGCTACAGTACTTTACTGTGCGCTATCGCACTGGAGGTGAAGCCTTAAAATTGCCCGGGCGGCCGACTAAATCCCTGAAAGATCTTCTGCATGAGGCCGGAGTGCCTCCTTGGCAGCGACAGCTTCTGCCCTTAATTTATGCTGAGAAAGAGCTGATCTATGTACCCGGCATTGGGGTGGCAGAGAGCCATCAGGCTGAGCCAGGCGATTTGGGTCTCTACATTCAATGGCAAGCGCCACAGCAAGTTATTACTCTGGAGCAGCCGCTGGAACCAAGAGCTGAATAAGTGTCGAGAGCTCTGCTGCCAACCGGCTTTTATTGAAACCAGATTGAGCTTGGTGGGTCATTCTGGTAGGCTGTAATTCCATCTGAGTGCGGTCGTGACAGCGGCTCACATCATCTGGGTGGGGTCTTCATGACACGATATATCTTCATTACCGGCGGCGTTGTTTCCTCTCTGGGCAAAGGCATCACCTCCGCATCCCTCGCGGCTATTCTCGAGGCCCGGCGGCTCAATATCACTCTGCTTAAGCTGGACCCATATATCAATGTAGACCCGGGCACTATGAGCCCGTTTCAGCACGGAGAGGTCTTTGTTACTGAAGATGGCGCAGAGACTGATCTGGATCTCGGGCACTATGAGCGCTTCAGTCGGGCCACCATGTCGCAGAAAAATAACTTCACGACAGGCCGGATTTATGAATCAGTGCTCAAGCGAGAGCGTCGCGGAGATTACCTCGGTGCGACCATACAGGTCATTCCTCACATTACAGATGAAATCAAACGCAGGATAGTCGAGGGCGCCGGAGAGGTCGATGTAGCGCTGGTGGAGATTGGTGGCACCGTGGGAGATATCGAGTCCCAACCTTTTCTTGAAGCGGTCCGTCAGTTACGCGTAGAGCTGGGTTCCGAACGTGCGCTATTTCTGCATCTTACATTGGTCCCTTACATCAGTACTGCAGGAGAAACCAAGACCAAGCCAACTCAGCACTCAGTCAAGGAGCTGCGGTCAATAGGCATCCAGCCGGACATTCTGGTCTGTCGTTCAGAGCTTGAGATTGATGAGTCTTCCAGGCATAAGATTGCTCTGTTTACCAATGTCGATTCCCCCTCGGTGATAAGCCTGCCGGACACAGACTCGATCTATCGCGTGCCCTCTATTTTGGGCGCCGCCGGGCTTGATGACATAGTTGTGAAAAAATTACATCTAGAGTGCCCGAAAGCAGATTTCTCAGAATGGGACAGAGTCGTTGATGCTCAGCTCAATCCGGAGAGAATCGTCAAACTTGCGATGGTTGGCAAATACATGGAGCTTCTTGATGCCTACAAGTCGCTAAATGAAGCGATCCTGCATGCCGGTATTCAGACACGCACAAGGGTGGAGATCAGCTACATTGATTCGACAGAAGTCATGGAAAAAGGCGTTGAACTCTTGGCCGGTCACGACGCCATTCTCGTTCCGGGAGGTTTCGGTGAGCGCGGATTTGAGGGCAAGATCCTCGCTACACAGTATGCCAGAGAGTTCAAGATTCCTTTTCTCGGAATTTGTTTGGGGTTACAGGCAGCTGTGGTCGAGTACGCGCGACATGTGGCCGGATTGAGCAAGGCCAACAGTACTGAATTTGAGCAAGACTGCGAGCATCCGGTGATCGCTCTCATCAGTGAGTGGACTACCTCAGCAGGAACTACGGAGGTCAGGGACAAAAACTCGGATCTGGGAGGTACCATGCGCCTGGGCGGGCAAAAATGCCTATTAGAGACTGACTCAACGACACACCAATGTTATCGACAGAGCGAAATTGTTGAGCGACATCGCCATCGCTTCGAGTTCAACAACGATTATCTGAATGTGCTGTCGGATGCAGGCCTTAAGTTGGTTGGAAAATCGGCGGATGGTACGTTGGTGGAGGTCGTTGAAGTGCCCGATCATCCCTGGTTCGTGGGCTGTCAATTCCACCCCGAGTTCACCTCGACACCACGAGAGGGACACCCCCTGTTCAGCGGCTTCATTAAGGCTGCTATTGCCTACAAAGCGGACCAGTTCGGTGAAGGGACCACCGCGGTGGGCTTCGCGGCAGAATCTGCTAGTGCTTGAGCGTCACCGGACCAATGACTGATTACTGTGCATGAACATTCAACAAATATCCATTGCTGGCATTCCTGTCGGTAACGATCAGCCGTTTGTGCTGTTCGGTGGGCTCAACGTTCTCGAATCGAGGGAACTAAGCCTAGAAACGGCAGCCTACTTTCAGCAGGTTTCGCAGAGGCTCGGGACCCCCCTCGTTTTTAAGGCATCTTTTGATAAGGCAAACCGGTCGTCGCTGCATTCCTATCGTGGCCCGGGCCTGGAAATCGGCCTGCAGTGGCTGGAGGAGATCAAATCGACTCTCGGTCTTCCGATAATCACTGACGTCCACGAGCCTCATCAGGCCGCATTGGCGGCGGAGGTCGCAGATGTGATTCAACTGCCAGCGTTTTTATCACGTCAGACAGATCTTGTTCAGGCGATGGCAAAAACCGGTGCTGCGATCAATATCAAAAAAGCACAGTTTCTTGCGCCTGCAGAAATGTCCCACATTCTGGAGAAATTTGAGCAAGCCGGAAATGCGAGGCTGATGTTGTGCGAGCGAGGCAGCAGTTTCGGTTATAACAATCTGGTTGTGGATATGCTGGGGTTCCAGACTCTAAAGCGCTTTGGTTTTCCGGTCCTGTTTGATGTGACCCATGCGCTGCAGCAACCCGGGGCTCTTGGCAGAGGGGCCGGCGGGCGCCGGGAGCAGGTTACCCATTTGGCCAAGGCGGGCCTTTCCCAGGGGCTTGCCGGTCTGTTTCTTGAGGCGCATCCAGACCCCAATAAAGCCAAATGTGATGGCCCGTGTGCGCTCCGCCTGGACACGCTGGAGCCTTTTCTCCGCCAAATGAAGGCACTCGATGAATTGATTAAAGCTCAGCCTGAGCTAGTGACCCAGTAGCAGAAAAATTCTGCAAAAACACTATAAGGTTATGAAATGTCAAACATTACCTCTATACATGCTAGAGAAATACTGGATTCGCGAGGCAATCCGACCATCGAAGCAGACGTGGTGCTGGCCAGTGGAGTGCAAGGCAGTGCTTGTGCGCCTTCAGGTGCCTCAACCGGGTCTAGAGAAGCGCTGGAACTGAGAGATAAAGATCCCCAGCGCTACTCCGGTAAAGGGGTGCAAACCGCGGTAACGCGCGTCAATACCCAGATTCATGATGCCCTTCTAGGATTTGAAGTCAGCGACCAGGCTGGTCTGGATCAGGTGATGCTCGATCTTGACGGGACAGATAACAAATCAGTGTTGGGTGCCAATGCCATTCTGGCAGTATCGCTTGCGGCAGCAAAAGCCGCCTCTGCGGAGGCGGGTATGTCACTGTTCGCTTATCTGGGTCAACTCAACCGCGAGGAAAAATTTTCGCTGCCGGTTCCCATGATGAACATCGTAAATGGCGGCGAGCATGCCGACAACAACGTGGATATTCAGGAATTCATGATTCAACCCACAGGGGCGCCGAGTTTTCGGGAGGCGCTTCGATACGGAGCTGAAATCTTTCACGCGCTGAAGTCAGTTTTGCAGCAACAGGGGCTCAGTACCGCAGTAGGTGATGAAGGAGGCTTTGCGCCAGATCTGCCTAGCAATGCAGCAGCGCTGGATTTGATTTTACTCGCGGTTGATAAAGCTGGTTTTCGAATTGGTGAGGATATTCATCTGGCGCTCGACTGTGCTGCCTCTGAGTTTTATTCAGGAGGGCAGTATGTCCTCAAAGGAGAAGGAAAGAGCTACAATTCGGATGAGTTCGTGGAGTATCTCGAGCAGCTGACAAACAACTACCCGATCTTATCCATTGAGGACGGCATGGACGAATCAGATTGGCAAGGATGGGCTAAATTATCCGCCAAAATAGGCGATAAGGTTCAATTAGTGGGTGATGACTTGTTTGTGACCAACACAAGAATCCTCAAACGCGGTATCGAGGAAGGAGTGGCTAACTCTATTCTGATTAAATTCAATCAGATAGGCTCACTTAGCGAGACTTTAAAGGCGATCAATTTGGCGAAAGCGGCCGGCTACACCACGGTGATATCGCACCGTTCCGGTGAGACTGCTGATACGACAATCGCTGACCTTGCTGTGGCGACCGCAGCGGGTCAGATCAAAACCGGTTCTCTGTGCCGTTCTGATCGCGTTGCTAAATACAACAGGCTGTTGAGAATTGAAGAGATGCTGGGAGCCACGGCTCAATACAATGGAATCGGCGAATTCGCCCGATTCAAGGGGACTTCCTAGCAACTATGAAAGTTTTGCTTGGCTCTTTGGGTATTTTGATTCTGGTCCTGCAGTATCAGCTCTGGGTGGGCGAAGGCAGCGTGCGTACGCTGAATCATTTGGAGCAAGTGCTGGACAACCAGCGCCAGATCAACGCAGATCTGGAGGCGAGAAATCGACTGCTTGAGATTGAAGTGCTCGATCTAAAAACGGGTCTTGAGGCTGTGGAAGAGAGAGCACGCTCCGAACTGGGCATGATTGGCAGTGATGAGACGTTCGTTCTTGTTATCGAGTAGGCGGAGGGCGCGAGGACGGTGCTTTTTGCGGGCAACCTCGATCCTACGTACTGAGTGACGAATGGCGATTTGGGCTATTGTGCCAGCAGCGGGGGCCGGCAAGCGAATGGGGGCTGAGATCCCTAAGCAATATTTGTCGATCTGTGGAAAAACGATTCTGCATCATACCCTTGAACGCTTGGGGCGCGTCAGGGCGCTTTCCGGACTGGTTTTAGTTTTGCGCCCGGATGATAAAACACCAATTTCTGCTGAGGTTCCGGAGAGTCTGTCCGTAAGGATAGCGCGTGGGGGAGAAGAGCGCTGTCATTCGGTGCTTAATGCACTGAATATTTTGGAGTTCGAGCTGGCACCTGACGACTGGGTTTTGGTTCATGACGCTGCCAGACCTTGCTTTAAGCCCTCAGAGGTAGACGGGCTTATTGATGTGGTTTCCAACCATGACGTTGGCGGTTTGCTCGCAGCACCGGTTTCCGATACGTTGAAGCGAGCCAATGATGCTGGTGAGGTCGCCGGAACTGTCGATCGCACCGAGCTATACCGAGCGCTGACGCCTCAGATATTTCGTTTTCATGTCCTTAACCGCGCTCTGCAACTCGCTGCTGATCAAAACAGGATCGTAACAGATGATTCTGCCGCGATTGAGTCCCTCGGGCTGTCACCTGTCATAGTTCCGGGTAGCACAGATAACATCAAGATCACCGAAGAATCCGACCTCTTACTTGCTGAAGTCATCATGCAAAAACAAAATTCACTGGGGGTGGAAAGCCCATGAGCGCAGACATGTTTCGAGTAGGTCATGGATTTGACGTTCACCGGTTTAGTGAAAAATTTGATTCTAACAAACCTCTGATGCTCGGTGGGCTCAAGATCGAAGAGCCTAGAAGCTTTCTCGCTCACTCGGACGGCGATGTTGTGCTGCACGCAATTTGCGACGCAATCCTGGGGGCGATCGGTGAGGGAGATATCGGCCAGCATTTTCCTGATACGGATGAGAAGTTTGCCAATATTGATAGCATAATTTTGCTAGAGCAGGTTCTTAAGCGCGCCTCAGGTAAAGGCTGGTATCCGGTGAATGTGGATATTACAGTGATAGCGCAGACACCGAAACTTGCGCCTTACCGTGAGGCGATGCGTGATCGGTTAGCGGGTCAGATGGGTCTGAAGGCTTCGGAGGTTAATGTTAAAGCTACCACCACGGAGGGACTCGGATTTATAGGGCGTGAGGAAGGTATCGCCTGCCATTGTGTCACCATACTGAGCTCAGCCACCTAACATGAGCGAGCGGGAATCGTTTCTGCCGCTAGAGTCTCAGGCCTACGTGCTGGGCAGGCCTAAGCACAGGGCCAGGATCAAACAGCATCATGACGATTTTGTTGTCGCTGAGACATTAGGATTTGAGCCCAGCGGTGATGGTGAGCATTTGATGCTTCTGGTTGAAAAATCTGGTCAGTCCACTAGAGAGGCTGCACGAAAGATTTCCCAAATTTTGGCCATCGATGAGCGGGATGTCGGGTATTCGGGCATGAAGGACCGGCGGGCTCGAACTCGTCAATGGTATAGCGCCAGGGTTGCGCAGCTGAGCGAGGGTATCTCTGCGCGCTTCGAGGAGGCGGGTCTCGACATACTGAGATTGGAGCGCAATTACCGGAAGCTACGCATTGGCTCGCACAAATCGAATCAGTTCCAACTCTTACTCAGAGGCTTCTCTGGCTGTGCGCAGGACTTTGAACGTAGGTTGCAGCTTCTCGAAGCATCCGGGGCGCCCAATTACTTTGGCAGTCAGCGATACGGTCGTGAGTTAAGCAACCTTCCGAAGGCATTGGCTATGCTCCGGCAGCCGGAAGAGCAGGGTCATGTCAGGCATAAACTCCGCAAAACCCGGTCAATTCTCTTCTCAGCTGCAAGAGCTTACGTTTTTAATCAGCTGCTCTCCCGTCGGATTCGCGGCGGTCACTGGTCGACCTATGTCGAGGGTGATGTTTTAAATCTGGACAAAACCAAGCGCTTTTTTACTGTGTCATCTAACTCCTGGAATCAAGATTTGGTTGATCGGCTGGAGAGTCTGGACATACACCTTACGGGACTCCTGCCCGGTAAGTCAGGAAGCAACAATAGATATGTAACTCGGGGGATTGCGGCCGATATGGAGTGTTTAGTATGTAAAGACTTCTCAG
>JASMER010000051.1 GCA_030752195.1 Gammaproteobacteria bacterium | reverse complement strand
GGAGATTGAGTTCAGTAAGGCTCATCTTCGGCCCAAACCCCCAGAGGCTCACCAAAGGCCCCACTGTGGGATCGAAGGCACCGGACGTCGAAGAAAAAACGGTATCGGCCAGCATCAAAACATCCAGCATTTCACGGGAGACAGCGAAAGGCGTTCCCACCGCGTGGTTGTTCAGACGAGACAATTCAGAGTTTGGCGCATAGCTAGAAAAGATTTCTCGGTCGAGCCGGGAAAGTATGGTCTGCACCTTATCTGCGAGCACCCCGGGGTCCTCCTCACCGGGAACCTCTAATAACTGAATCTTGTAGGAAGTCCCCATAGTTAGGCCTTCCAAACTGAGACGCTCTTTGTCTTCTTTGAAGGCAAGCAGAAAGAGCGCAAACGTTACCATGAGGCCGAGAGCGGTCAAACTCTGGTGGCGGGTGTTGGCTATCATCATCTCTTGAGCCAAATGCGCGCAAAGAAAGGCCTATTAGGAGGTCTGCTTACGAAAATCCAGTTAATCTGCAACTTTGGGCTAGATTTCCTCTGGATAGGCCAGGTAGTTGACCCCTGCCATCTTGTAAACCATGCGACCCACCTGACAACAGTATCCAAACTCATTGTCATACCAAAGGTACAGCACGCAATGCTTGCCATTAACAATAGTCGCATTTGAATCGACAATCCCTGCCTCACGGCTGCCCACAAAATCGGAGGAAACGGCGTCTTCGGACTGGGTGTAATTGATCTGATTCTGCAAATTTGAGTGCAACGCAATCTTGCGAAGAAATTCATTCAGCTCTTCCTTCGAAGTCTCTTTTTCAAGGCTGAGAGTCATGATTGCCATGGATACGTTAGGAACCGGCACGCGAATCGCATTACCTGTTAATTTCCCCTCGAGTTCAGGTACCGCTTTCACCACTGCTTTTGCAGCACCAGTTTCGGTAAGGACCATATTAAGTGCGGCGCTGCGTCCGCGCCGGCTGCCCTTGTGATAGTTATCGATAAGATTCTGATCGTTGGTATAGGCGTGGACAGTCTCTATATGACCACGATTAATCCCAAATTCATCATTGACGACTTTCAGCACCGGCGCGATGGCATTGGTCGTGCAGGAGGCGGCGGTAACAATTTTATCTTCCGGAAGCAATTCGTGATCATTGATGCCGTAGACGATATTTTTCAACGTCCCTTTACCGGGAGCTGTCAGCAGAACTTTACCGACGCCTCTGGATTTGAGATGCAACCCAAGACCTTCTTCGTCCCGCCACTTACCGGTGTTGTCAATGATTAACGCATCTTCTATGCCGTATTCGGTGTAGTCGATCTTGTCCGGGCTGTTTGCGTATATCACCTGAATCACATTCCCGTTCGCAATCAGGCAGTTTCGTTTCTCATCGACCCGGAGTGTTCCCTGGAAGGCTCCGTGAACGGAATCATTGGTGAACAGACTGGCCCGCTTGATCAGATCGCCTTCCCCTCCTGGCCGGACAACGATCGCTCTCAGTCGCATCACCTCTCCGGTGCTGGTGCGCTCGATCAACAGGCGCGCCATCAGGCGGCCAATCCGGCCGAAGCCATAGAGCACGACATCCTGAGACTTTGCAATCGGGCTTTGCTGATTACCCACAAGATACGATAACTCTTCTGTCACAAAGCTATCGACATCTTTAGCCTCGTGACCCGCTGCCTCCTGGTGTTCCATGAAGCGCACAGTGAGTTTTCCAAGGTCAATGTTGGCATGGCAAAGGTCCAGTTTTGCCATTGCCAGCAGAACAGGATGACTTTCAAATTCCGACATTTCATTCCGCTCCACCTGCCTGACGAACCGGTGGGACTTCATTATAAAAGTCACAGATCTGTTGTGCAGGGGTCGTCCGTAGATGTAGATACCTATGTTTTGGCGATTGAACAGTTTACCGATGACAGGAATCATCTCCTGCACCAGCGTTTCTCGTTGTTTCCAATCGTCGAAATAGTCTTCGACGTCCGGCCGCTCATTGGTTGTGTTCACAAAGGCCTCGTGTCATCGGCGGGGTAGAGAGAAGGAGCCGCATTATCTTGTGAATGCAAAAGCAGTGCAACACAACCGTTAGCGAAGCCGCCTCCTTTACTTGATGGTCTTGAGCTACAATACACGACTGAGCGGAGCGACCGTTTTCAAGAGTTTTATATCCCGATGAGCAGCGTTTTCTCACCCTCACTTCCGACTGATGGGTACCATACCTGTTATTGGCAGGGACTGAACGGCAGCGCCGAGAGCCTCGCCCTTGTCCAGGCAGCCATTCGGGCAGAGGGCCCAATACTGCTGGTCTGCGACAGCAATGAATCAGTCAAAAAGTATCTCAGGGAGCTCAGTTACCTGAGCTCGGAGCTCAAAGCATATAAAGTGTTTGCTCTGCCAGACTGGGAAACTCTGCCCTACGACATTTTTTCACCACATCAGGACATCATTTCGGACCGGCTTGCGACGCTATTCAGTCTGCCAACTATGGAGCACGGTATCGTTGTAACTTCAGTCTCAAGCCTGATGCACCTGCTGCCCCCGCGTCAGTACATCGATGCCAACAGTCTGGACCTGACCAGAGGTCAGAAGAAAGCCCTCTCGGAACTGCGGGAGCAAATGGTCATTGCGGGTTATCAGCACGTCACTACCGTGATGGAACATGGAGAGTTTGCCGTTAGAGGTTCCATCGTGGATATCTACCCTATGGGAACGGCATTACCACTCAGAATCGACCTGTTCGACGACGAGATCGACTCTATACGACGCTTCGATCCGGAAACTCAGCGCTCGGCTGCAACAGTCGAGCGCGTTCACCTGCTCCCGGGGCGTGAGTTCCCTCTCGATGAACCGGGCATCATCCAGTTCAGAAAACGTTTTCGCGAGCGATTTGACGTTGATATCCGGCAATGTCCGATTTATCAGGACGTAAGCGATGGCATTGCTTCCCCGGGACTGGAATATTACCTGGACGTTTTCTTCGAAAAACTTGATTCTCTGTTTGATTTTTTGCCCGATGAGACCACGATCTGTAAAGCCGGCAAGCTCAGACAAGCCGGCGAAAAGTTCTGGGCCGACGTTTTGAACCGCTACGAGGACAGACAGTTCGACAGGTATCGTCCGATCTTATCGCCCGAACAGGTTTTCATTCCGGTAAACGAAATATTCAGCCGGCTTAAGTCCTACCGGCAGGTGGAATTCAAAACGCATCCGCAAGCAATGAGCTTTGCCAGCGAAGCACTGCCGGAATTGGCAAGCAATTCACGTGCGGAAGCGCCGCTTTCCGCCGTAAAAGAGTTTGTAAACTCTGACCCCGGTCGCGTCCTTTTTACCGCTGAAACCGCTGGCAGACGCGAAACCCTACTGGAACTACTCAGACAGGTTGATCTGAACCCCGTGATCTTTGACCACTGGCAACATTTTGTTGACAGCAACGATTCTCTCGGAATTTCGGTCGCACAAATAGACCGCGGCCTCTGGCTGACGAATGAGAAATTGCTGATAGTCCCTGAGGCGCAAATCTTTCAGGACCGAGTGGCTCAAAGACGACGACGCAAGCGCGCTCAGAGCAATACCGAGTTCATCATCAAAAGCCTAACGGAATTGCACGTAGATGACCCCATTGTGCATCTTGAGCATGGCGTGGGTCGATATCGAGGTTTGCAAACTATTACGACAGAGGGAGAGACAACCGAATTCCTGACTCTTGAATATGCCAATCAAGCCAAACTCTACGTCCCGGTCTCGGCGCTCCACCTGATTAGCCGGTACAGCGGTGCGGATCAGGACACCGCACCCCTCAATACCCTTGGAACAGAGCAGTGGCAGAAAACCAAGCGCAAAGCAGCAGAGAAAATCCACGACGTGGCGGCAGAGCTACTAGAAGTTTTCGCAACGAGAGAGGCCCGTGAAGGATTTCAGTATACAACTGACGTGGATGATTATCGGAAATTTACCGCCAGTTTCCCTTTCGAAGAGACAGCTGACCAGGAAACTGCTATTGCCGCAGTGATGCAGGATATGAGCAGTAAGAGACCCATGGACCGACTGGTTTGCGGTGATGTCGGGTTTGGTAAAACGGAAGTTGCCATGCGAGCTGCCTTTATCGCGGTTAATAACAACAAACAAGTCATTATGCTCGTGCCGACTACCCTGCTTGCGCAGCAACATTTTGAAAGTTTTCAAGACAGGTTCGCCGACTGGCCGGTAAAAGTCGAGGTCTTGTCTCGCTTCAAATCAACATCTGAGCAGAATAGTGTCATCCAACAGGTGAAAACGGGAAAAATCGACATTCTGATCGGTACACACAAACTTCTACATACCGATATCAATTACAGCAAGCTGGGCTTGTTGATTATAGACGAAGAACATCGCTTTGGCGTACGCCAGAAAGAGAAACTCAAAGCGCTCCGAACCAACGTAGACATTTTGACCTTAACCGCAACACCTATTCCCAGAACACTAAATATGGCATTGGCCAGCGTCAGAGATCTTTCTCTGATCGTTACCCCACCTGCCAAACGCCTTTCGGTCAAAACCTTTGTGAGAGAAGCTCAGGACAGCGTCATCAAAGAAGCAGTGTCTAGAGAACTGCTCAGGGGTGGTCAGGTATTCTATCTGCATAACGAAGTCAAAAGCATTGAACGCGCCGGGGAGCACTTACAGGAGCTGATCCCACAAGCAAGAATTTGCATAGCCCATGGTCAGATGCCAGAAAGAGAGCTTGAGAAAGTGATGGCGAATTTTTACCACAAGCGCCACAACATTCTGGTGTGCTCGACGATCATCGAAACGGGAATAGATATACCCAGCGCGAACACCATCATTATTAACCGAGCAGACAAATTCGGGCTCGCTCAACTGCATCAGCTGAGAGGGCGGGTCGGACGTTCTCATCATCAGGCATACGCCTACTTACTTCTGCCTCCGCAGGTGCGACTGAAAGCGGACGCGCAGAAAAGAATAGAAGCCATTCAGGCAGCCACAAACCTTGGAGCAGGATTTACGCTGGCAAGCCATGACCTAGAAATTCGCGGCGCCGGTGAATTACTCGGAGATGAGCAAAGCGGTCACATGCAGAAAATAGGCTTCGCACTGTATTCCGAAATGCTGGATGAAGCCGTCTCTGCCATCCGGGCAGGCAAAACGCCCAGCGTTGAGGCCTTTTCAGATCGCACGCTTGAGATTAATCTGCGAATTCCTGCGCTAATTCCGGAGCAGTATTTGCCTGATGTCCATACCCGCCTTATCATGTACAAAAGAATCGCTTCAGTTAATTCAATTGAGGAATTAGAAGATCTCCAGGTGGAGATGATTGATCGTTTCGGTCTGTTACCAAAAAGCCTTGCCTTACTATTCCAGCAGACCCAACTGAAGCTAAAGGCAGCAACTTTCGGCATCAAAAAAATCGACGCCAGTGTTAACTCTGGGCGTATCGAATTTGGTCAGCACACAGGCGTCGACCCCTTCTGCCTCGTACAAATGATCCAGAAAGACCCCCAAACCTATAAGCTGAGCAGCGCCAATCAGCTTCAATTTTCTCACAGCTGCGCTGAACCACAGGAAAAGATTGGGTTTATTAGTGATATCCTCGATAAACTGACACTGACCGACCGGCAGGTTGCGTAGGGTCTTCACTATAATGCCCAATAAGCCGCCACTCATCATTAACTTCTATCGTGACAGCCGGTTCATACTGGGCGCTCTCCTTGCCGGTTTGACAGTGCTTTTCTCAACTCAGGCTGCAGGACAGGACCGATGGTTCCAGATCGAGGCCACCGTGTTTACCAACGAATCCAGATTCGGGCGCGATGCAGAATACTGGCTCCCAAACCAGCCAGAACTCAGCTTTCCGGAAAACATCAGGCGCTTGGCGACTGTTCAGGATCAGCTGCTTATCGAAGCCTTTCTGAGTGCCGAAGATGACTCACAGGAGACCGACGCTTCGGCAAATGAAGAAACTCAACGCAACCAGAGAATTCTGAGCATGGGCCCAGAACTGGAAAGGTCAACAGATGAGTTTAGACTGTTCGATCTGCTTAGAGACGAATACCTTAATTTACCCGCCCGCCTGAGCGACTTCAGCCAGACAAACAGAGCTCTCGAGCAATCTCCTGACCATAAGCTTCTATTTCACGGGCACTGGAGGCAGAGAGTTGTCAGCGTCGATGAAGCCGCTTCGATCTACATCGAGGACTCGCGGGGGCGCAATTCGCGACCGACATTGAATGGTTCATTGACTATTCGGTTTAATGAACAGAAAGACCGCGTTGTTGTTGACGCCAATCTCTGGTTGATTGAGGCAGCGGGCGATATAGAGGATGACGCCGAGTGGACATTGCCCGAAATACCTACAGCACTTAACGATCCGGCTAACGGAGCGACCCGATCTGCGAAAAATCCTGCCAGCTCATTTCGGGTCTACCCCATGCGACAAAGCAGAGAAATGCGTAGCAACGAGTTTCATTACCTTGATCACCCCGCGCTGGGCCTAATCATCACTGTCAGGCCTTACGATCCTCCTATTGAGTGATAGGCTCGCAGTTTGATCAGAACCCTGCCTCCTCAACCGTCTATAATCCGCGCAATTACGCGACGCAAAAACTGATGACCGTCGGCAAGCACTGCTTTTATTTCGTCCATAGTCACTTCACTAGGCAGAATACCAGCCGCCCAGTTTACTGAAAGCGCGATCAGCGCATAGTTAATGCTAGCTTCTCTCGCTAAAACAGCTTCCGGCATGGCTGTCATGCCGACAATATCACAACCATCCCGTCTCATCTTTTTGATCTCAGCGGCGGTTTCCAGACGTGGCCCCTGGGTCACTCCATAAACACCTCCGGCCATAACAGGGCGAGCAGCTCCAGATTGATCATTGATGACATTGACTGCACTGACCAATTTGTCCGATAGCGCCTTGTCAAAAGGGAAAGAGAAATCCACATGCTGAACAAATCGCTTGCTTTGACCACAGAACGTCGAGTGTCTGCCCCAGGTGTAATCGATCAGCTGATCAGGGACGATTATAGAACCCGGACCCGTACCCTCTGCAATCCCACCGACCGCATTGATGGCGACAATCTCGGTTACGCCAGCTTGCCTGAGCGCATCTATGTTTGCCCGAAAGTTTATTTCATGCGGTGGAATATGGTGATCTTTTCCATGGCGCGCAAGAAAAGCAAAAGGTTTGTCTGTTTCAATTAGCTCAATCGGCACTGCCACATCGCTGTATTCCGTGACCATCTCCAGATGCCGTATATTTTCTGCGTAACCGGCGTTGTAAAAGCCAGACCCGCCAATGATTCCCAACATCTAATGACCCTGGCAATGAACTAATGCTGACACCCAGACTGACAGGCGCAGCCTTATTGTGCGACTGCGTTGAAATTGGAATCACCTTAAACCAACCTGAGCCTTGGCTCAACTGCTCAAAGCCATTTAAATACTCGGCACCCGCGCCAGCACAGACCGACCGAGCTGGTCACGTTCGACCCGCTAGCGTAAGTCGGTTGTATTCCAGACATTCTGCATTATTATCTGCATTTGTAGCCAACAAAACCGTGATAGCGCGTAACCCAGATGGAATATCAAACGCATAAAGCGCGGTTTTCGCGTTGCAGGAAATTCCGATACACGCTGGAACGAAGCTGGAAAACCGGTAACGGTACCGTCCTTTTCATCGGACTTAATCCATCGACTGCTGACCACCATAGAGATGATCCGACGATCAGGCGCTGCGTCCGGTTTGCCCGCGACTGGGGTTTTAATAAACTCATCGTAGCCAATCTGTTTGCTTACAGAGCAACCTACCCTGAAGATTTACTGAATGCACAAGAGCCCGTGGGTTCGCAAAATGATATCTGGATAAAACGCAGCTATCGGAGCGCGCAACTCACCGTTGCCTGCTGGGGTAACCATGGCTCTCACATCGATCGGAGCACTCACATAAGACAGCAGCTTCCTAGACTTTATTATCTGAAGATGAATCATTCAGGACAACCGGCTCATCCGCTCTACCTTCGGGCTACGGCAACACCACTACTGTGGCAGCAGGCTTTCGTCGGGAGTAGGAATTGAAACTCTTACTAATGGCGAGTAAATGGGTATGGCGTCAATCCTGGATACCGATGCGCCTAAAGAAGTCAGCTTACCGCATAATCGGGCGCTATGAGCAGCAACCGGATGCCACTTTTACGACCGATTTCTTTGGCCTCACTTACGAAGGTAACCTGAGGGACGGAATCGAATTCGCACTATATTTCTACGGTGCGTTTGAAAAACCACTCCTGTTCTTCATGCGTGATGCCTTGACGGCACTCAGGACACAGGGGTTACTAGGGATTTACTGCGATATCGGCGCTAACATTGGCCAACACGCATTATTTATGTCGCTGTACGCAGAGCGGGTCCATGCGTTCGAACCTTTTCCGGCTGTTCGGAGCCGGCTGGACCATCATATCTCACTGAATAAGCTAACAAACATCATGGTACATTCGACCGCGCTGGGAGATTCGAACGGCGAATTTGAATTCTTTGCCCCCACCGGCAGTAACCGCGGGATCGGATCATTCTTAGCTTCCACCAAAGAAAAAGGCAATGTCTCCATCGGAAAACTAAAGGTTACCAAGGGGGATGACTATTACGCTGAGCATAACCTCGAGCCGGTACAGTTGATCAAGATCGACGTAGAAGGCTTAGAAAAGTCGGTGTTGTCTGGCCTGAAAAACACCCTGATAAACTTCAGACCTGTCATCGTCTGTGAAGTAACCTACGGTGAAAGCCAGTCCTTTTGTAATCTAGAGCAATTCTCGAGCACACTTCCAAACAATTACCTGATCTATCGATTCAACACTCGAAAACCTAATGGAAAGACCGCGCGGCGAAGAGGTGCACGCGCGAAACGTACCGGCCGTTATGAGCTTCAGGCAG
>JASMER010000050.1 GCA_030752195.1 Gammaproteobacteria bacterium | reverse complement strand
CTGTTCGCCAATCCAAAATTGTTGAAGCAGCTGTTAAAACTGCGCCGCCAATTTAACTGATAGCCCTGCACCCCTCACCCAGAAACCCGACCTCAACCCAACATACTCCCAGCACAGCGGCACATTTGTCGCCTGCACGGCGGCAAATCCGTGTATGCTTGACAGTCCAGACGTATCAGGTCATCCAAGACCTGCCAACCCTTGGGAATGCGCTATATTCTATGAACCAGAAGACCGACAACCGCAACAATCTGGTCGAAGGTTCTATTCGGCAGTCTCTCATTCAGATGACACTGCCCATGATCGTCGGCATGTTCATGCTGTTTACCTTCAGCCTCGTCGACACCTGGTTCATCAGCTTCCTCGGCACTGACTCACTCACCGCAATCAGCTTCACCTTCCCAGTCACATTTACTGTGACCAGTCTCGCGATCGGCCTAGGGATCGGCGCCGCCGCGGTTGTCGGCAAATGCCTCGGCAGTTCAGCCTTTGATGCCGCAAAACAGGCAGCCACGGTAATCAATTACCTCTCTTTCGGTCTGGCTGCCGTCCTTGCCACTTTCCTATGGTGGTTCATGGAGCCCATTTTCGGCCTCATGGGCGCCGATCCGGCGCTGTTCAGTGCAATCAGCGCCTACATGAACGTTTGGTTTCCCGGTAGCGTCCTAGTTGTTTGTATTATGTCCGGTAACAGCGTCTTGCGGGCCTGCGGAGACACAAAAACTCCCAGCATACTGATGGCGGCTGCCGGGCTGCTGAATGCCGTACTTGATCCCTTTCTGATATTCGGACTGGGCCTATTTCCCGAATTGGGTATCGCCGGCGCAGCCTGGGCGACGGTCATTGCCTGGTCCGTGGGCTTCGTTTACCTGATGTACCTTCTCGTCATTAAACGGGAGTTGGTTTCCGCCAGCTTGCCTTCTGTTGAGGCTCTCCGGCAATCTGGCCGTGATATGCTCCGAATCGGCATCCCTGCGGCCGGTGCCAATATGATGACGCCCCTGGCGAGTGGCGTCATGACAGCAATCGCGGCTGGCTTCGGTGGCAATGCGGTAGCCGCTTACGGCGTTGGCGCGCGTCTTGAACCCATGGCGACCCTGCTGGTCCTGGCCATGTCTTCATCGCTACCGCCGCTCATCAGTCAGAATTACGGCGCCGGACGCCTGGACAGGGTCAGGGAAGCATATGATCTGGCGATCCGCTTCATCGGCTTGTGGCAGTTAGGGATCTACTTGCTTCTGGCCTTAACCGCGCCACTGCTTGCTTCTGTTTTTTCTCAAGACGACGAAGTAACCCGAGCGATCTCTCTGTTTTTATGGATTCTGCCGTTGGGATACGGCCTAC
Organism: Gammaproteobacteria bacterium; assembly: GCA_030752195.1. GTDB lineage: Bacteria > Pseudomonadota > Gammaproteobacteria > Pseudomonadales > Pseudohongiellaceae > UBA9145. The sequence continues at coordinate 8,159 of JASMER010000050.1, read as the reverse complement.
AAGGCGTCATCATTCTGACCAATTCAAGCCTTAATGCCCTGCACAAGCCCGCCTCTGCGCTATATCTCAGTGTTGCGCGATTCTTTGTTTTCTATGTGCCGTTAGCTTGGGCCGGCAGTCTTTACTTCGGATTGGAGGGGTTCTTTGCGGGGGCGGTCTGCGGCAATTTAATGATGGCCGCCATCTCATGGCGGGCGTTCAATCGAGCGCTCGCGTCAGAGCAACTGCTCCAGGAAGCCAGCTCTCTCGCCTGATTCATCTGCCAAAAAAGTTGATGACGCTTTTGACGAAACCCTTCGACTGAGTCGCGGGCGGCATTTCGACCGGGAGGGGCTCTTCTTCGGACACCGCGTTATCTTCAACGAGAGAGAAGCTCTTGTCGTCAACGCTCGCCTCACCCTGCTCGTCTTCGGAGTCGGAGTATGACAGGCGATTATTCTTTTCCTGAAATTCCAACATTTCCGTACAGATTTCGTTGTACTCATCGGCGGTGAGAAGTTCGGGGCGCTCTTTCATGTTAAGTGTGAACTGCCTGTCGTTTGCAGCTGAGAGGTAGTGCAGATTTTTTTTGGTTTCCAGCAACAGCCCTTCTTTTTTGGCAATGTTGTACAGGGGCGTTCCGCGCAAAGGAATGTACGGAAAAAAGAAAAAATGCTCCGGCGCGATCCGCTGGTTTAGCTTGAGGGTCTCACGCATGTTGGCAGCCGTTTCAAGCGGGGCACCGACGATATTAAATGTCAGCCTGTTGATGCCGGCTTTCTTACAGTTGTCTGCCGCATCGATGATTTGCTGATTTTTCATCTTCCGTCCAAGCATGTTGGCCCGATATTCTTCATCACCGCTCTCGATACCAAACCAGATCGTGTGACACCCAGCCTCAGCGGCGGTATGGCAAAACTCTTCGTTCATCACCTCCACGCGGGAGTTGATTGAAAACGGAAGACCGATGCGCTCTTTGTAAATTTCGAGGAATGCCCTTACGAATTTCAGATTTGACAGAAACAGCTCATCCCAGAATTCGAAGTAGCCTACATCGTATTCGTCACGCAAACGCTCGAGTTCCATCACCATGGCCTCTGGCTCATACTTGCGCAGAAACTCTTTCTTAGAGCGCCACCCTTCCAAAATTGGCGTGTTGCAGCAGTAGGTGCAGCGATAGGGACAGCCGCGGCCGGTCATAACCGGCAACACCAGTTTTCCCTTTGGGCCAAAAATGGAAGAGTTCACATCCTTGAACCCGTCTTCTTTGGAGAAGACATCGTAATCTGGAAAAGGCAGCGCCTTGAGATCGCCAATCTGATGCGCCTCAGTCTGATAGATTTCGCCATCCATCAGTTTTTCCCACATGCCGTCTGCGGGGCCGTCTTTGAGTCCCCGCAGATGCTGCACAATGTTGCCGATCGCGTACTCACCGTCACCGACACAGATGTAGTCAACGTTCGGGTTCGCAATCGTTTGTTCCTGCGACAACATGGCCTGGTAACCACCGATGCAGATCGGGAGGTCTGGCATCAATTTCTTGATTTCCTCGAAATAAGGCTCCATCGGATACCAGTGGGGGCTCATGATGGAGAATGCCATCAAGTCGGCATCCAGCGCCTTGATGGTTTTCGCGTAGTTTTCCGGAGAGTATTGCTCAGCATCTCTGAGTATCAATACCGGTTCAAGGAGTACTTCCACCCAGGGAAACTCCTTCTTCAGATAGGCTGACATACTCGCAATCGGCATGGCAATTTCGTTGCCATCCGGCGAGTAGAAGGAGAACACCAGCCGAAGCGTCTCCTTTCTCACACAGCCAAAGTATCGTGACCGATCTTGCGGGTACGGTAACCGTTCGGAGCTTGCTGCGATGACGTCAACTTTTGAATTCATACTGCGAACCTACTGCGGATTAGGGGCATCGCGACGACGGTTTGGGTATGCTCGGCTGCCCAGCCGGCGAAGCGGACGTCGACATGCATCTCATCGTCGGCCTAAGTTAAAGTATACCACCGTTTATGTGTAATGCGCATGACAGAGAGCGACCAATTTCCCTTATATTACGCGGAGTTGGAAACCCTACGCAGCGCTTCGTTTCCTCTCTCTGTCGCTTTCCTATATCCTCTTGCCCTGAAACTGTCCGACCCGTTTCGGCAGACTGCCCTTCCGGAGAACACACGTGAATGCACTAGAGGCTCTACAGTACCGTACGTCGTCACCCCGCCTTATGGATCCTGAACCGACCTCGGATCAATTGGACCATCTTTTCAGAGCAGCGGTCAGGGCAGCCGATCACGGTCTGCTCCGGCCCTGGCGTTTTCTGGTCATCCGAGGACAGGCCCGCAGTCGGTTAGGCGAACTGTTCGTCGCCGCAGCCAGACAGGAAAACCCTGAGATCAGCGCCGCTCAGGCTGACAAGCTCGCGACTAAGCCGCACCGCGCGCCGCTCATTGTCGTAACTGTTGCCTGCCCGAGACCTCATCCAAAAATCCCGGAATTCGAGCAGCATCTGTCAGCTGCGGCAGCCACCCAGAATATGATTAATGCGGCATTCGCTTTGGGTCTCGGCGTGATGTGGAGGACCGGTTCGCCTGCGTACCAAAGCATCGTCACGCAGGGGCTTGGGCTGGAAGAAAGTGAGAAAATCATCGGGTTCCTTTACCTTGGCACCAAAATCAGGCCGGAGAAACCGAGGCCGGACACCAATTATTCTGACCTCGTTAGCGAATGGGGTCAGGATGGCTAGCCGCAGTGTCGACATGCAGTGTTGGAAATGCGGCACAGAGCTGAAAAACGTGCTCCTGCCGTTTTCCAGATATGAAGAATGCGGCAAGTGTCGCGCTGACCTACACGCATGCCTTGGCTGTCGGCATTATGACCCCGCCGCCGCAGACGCCTGCCGCGAAGACAGGGCCGATTTCATCCTCGATAAAGATAAAGCGAATTTTTGCGACTTTTTCACAGTGCACACGAAAGCCTATAGACCCCATGACAATACCGCCGCCCAAAAAGCCCGGGCGGCACTAGCTGAAATGTTCGGAGAAGACCTGCCGGCCGACGACGTTGATTCCACTCAGTCGGATCAGGCTCTGGCTGAGTTAAAAAGACTGTTCGGGGAGAGCGAGTAAGCCATGCGCACGACGGTTTTTTCAACCCCCGTACTGACGCCCTTTCTCAGACTGCTGTCTCGGGTCATACTCAAACTGATCGGCTGGTCGACTCGCGGCGAACCCCTGCCTCACCAGCGTTGCGTATTAATCGGTGCTCCCCATACCAGTAACTGGGACTTTCCCCTGATGTTGATGGTGGTACTCAAACTCGAGCTGAGGGTATTCTGGATGGGTAAGCACACTCTGTTCCCTTTCCCGATTGGATGGCTCATGAAATGGCTCGGAGGCATTCCCATCGACCGTTCCGCTTCCCATAACATGGTCAACGAAACCATACGGCAATATGCGGAAAACGATGAGCTGATTGTACTAATTCCACCTGAAGGAACACGCAGCAAGGTCAAGCAGTGGAAGAGTGGTTTCTATTATATAGCCAACAATGCAAATGTTCCGATTTTGCTGGGCTATGTGGATGCCAGCAAGAAAGAAGCCGGGTTTGCAGATTTCTACACGCCGAGCGGAGACTTCGACAACGACATGGCGGAAATCAGAGCATTCTACGCCAACAAGACCGGCTTAATCGCAAGAAACAGCTGATTCAGACCGATTTATCGACGATGATTCAAACACAGCAGCAGATTCTCAAAGATGTGCTCTGCGTACTCTTCCATGCTGACTTCCTGAAGCTTGAATTTCCATTGCTTCAGGTGCCACTGCTGAAGTTGAGCTGTAATCGATGCCGCGAGCAGCTCCGGCTTTTCGCAGGAGAACTGGCCCTGTTTCATTCCTGCTAGGATGGCATCCACTAAAAGGCTGTCAAATCGGGACTCGAGATCAAGCGCCTGTTGCTGCTGCTCCCGATCTAGCCCTTTAAATTCCATGTAGCAAAAGTAATACCAGGGGTTCAGGATCTGAATCATGAACACCTCACCAAAAATGATCGCGCGCAGACGGGCGATCGGATCAAGATCCTCGTTTACTAGTTCGCCAATAACCTGCTCGATGTATGTGCGCAAAACGCCTTCAATGACCGAGGCTAGTTCATTTTTACTGCCAATATAGGCGTACAATCCTCCCATGCTGATACCTGTTTCCCGACTGAGATCCCGCAGACTCATCGCCTGAAAACCCTTCGCATTCGCCAGCTTGAAAGTAGCTTCAAAGATCTTTTGCAAATTGGCAACCGCAACTTTGGGGCTCTTTATTTGCATCTTACCCTGATGCATCGAAAATACAGTCGTCCAGAAAGCTTCACCTTCGAGGGTCCATGCTCTTTTGAATGCAGCTATGGTGGTTTCCTGAGGCCAGTCTGCCATCTCTACTCCGTCACCGATTACCTGCAGACCGCCACTCTCGGGTTCTTTGAGTCGTCCTTTAAGTCTGAAATCAGATCTGAATATCCAATCAAACCGTCAAACGAACCATCGCCAGAAAGAAACGCATCACTCATAACCAGTAGGACACCACGGCGCTGCATCCGGCAATCCCACACAAAATAAGGGAAGCTGTCCTCAGCCGCTGATGAGAAATCAGACGCAAGGTTTTCATGGCGAACCAGTAACCCAGTAAGGCTGCAGGAATCAAGGGCAATGAAATCTGGATGTGCGGCCAAGCGAAGCGATCAACGGTTGATAGCATCGCTAGAGACATCAGGCAGCTCACAATGAAAAAAGCCGCCATATTCGCCCGGATGAAGTCATTTTCCTCATGCTGCAGCACCAGCGCCATCGGCGGCCCGCCGATTGAGGAGCTGGTCCCCATAAATCCCGAAAGGAATCCGGCCGAAAACATGGCTGGCGCAGTGGGTCGCAACATGATGTTAGCCAGGCTCAGACCGACAGCAACGATAACCGAAAGCCCCAACCACAGAGCAAGCGAGCGCTGATCAATCCACAGCAACAGAAAACCCCCGGCCACTGTCCCCGGAATGCGACCGAGGATGGCAAATTTCAAACCGGCAAACGATATGGATTTCCAGAACTTCGCTGCATTGGCGACAGACAGAGTTAAGGCGCAAATTGTGATCGGCGCAGGCACGTACAGAGGGTCGATGAAATACAACAGCGGCGCAGCAATAATCGCCAAACCGAAGCCAATGGAGCTCTGCACATAAGAACCTACAAAAATCACCATTACAGCAGTTAAGAGTTCCACTTCGTTACCTGAGTTGCTTGACGTCAGTATTCATAGTCGATTTGACGCGGCGGATGATAACCGCCCTTGACCGCGGGCTCCAGCATTACGGATTAAGAGATTCTCTCAACACAGCCGGTCAGGCATTGGCCAGCTGCACAGACTCACTTACTATCAACCTTCGCAATACGCTAAAGTCACAACAGCAGAAGGACAGTTCGATGAAATATCTACACACGATGGTCAGAGTGAGTAACTTAGAAAGCTCACTGGATTTTTACTGCAACACGCTTGGCCTGAAAGAGCTGCGTCGATATAACAGTGAGCAGGGGCGTTTTACATTGGTTTTTCTCGCCGCGCCCGGTGATGAAACGGCTCAGGTAGAATTGACTTACAACTGGGATCCTGAAGACTATGGAGAAGGCCGCAATTTCGGCCATCTGGCCTACGCTGTGGAAGACATCTACGCACTCTGTCAGCGTCTCTTAAACCACGGCGTCACGATCAATCGTCCTCCTCGCGACGGTCGTATGGCATTTGTCAGATCCCCCGACAATATCTCCATTGAATTACTGCAGCAGGGAGAACCTCTGTCCCCTGCTGAACCCTGGCTATCCATGGAAAACTCAGGGCACTGGTGATACTTGGCTTGAGCTGCATCAGCGCGTCATTTAACATACCGGCCCGTTAAACGCTCACCGACTCTTGCATCTCTTTGCGCGTCTGCCGGGCAGCCAAACCCCAAACTTCACTTGGATTGACCACGATGCAGCTACTCAACGGAACCGCCTGTTCTCAACAAATACGCCAGGAGATCGCCCTGGAGGTCGAAGCCATTGTAGCTGCCGGCAAGCGCCCTCCTCATCTGGCGGCAGTGCTCGTCGGTGATGATGGCGCCAGTCAGAACTATGTTGGCATGAAAGTCCGCGATTGCGAGGAAGTGGGTTTTGGCTCAACGACTGTCAGGATGAAGGCGAGTACAACAGAGGCGGAGTTGCTGGCAAAAATCGACGAACTCAACAGCAATGACGCAATTGACGGGTTTATTGTTCAACTGCCACTCCCGTCACAGATTAACGAAAATAATGTGATTCTAGCGATCGATCCAACAAAGGACGTCGATGGGTTCTGCCCGGAAAATGTCGGCAATCTCAGCCTCGGGCTGCCGACGTTTGTGTCGGCCACGCCTAACGGCATCATAGAACTACTCAGGCGCTATGAGATTGAAACCGAAGGAAAGCACTGCGTGGTGCTTGGCCGCAGTAACATCGTCGGCACGCCCATCGCAGTGCTGATGTCGCGCAACACCAACCCCGGTAACGCAACGGTCACCCTTGCACACAGCAGGACGAAAAACCTCAAGAAACTGTGTGCCAGCGCAGACATTCTGATCGTGGCCATCGGCAGAACTGAATTTGTCACTGCCGATATGGTCAAGGACGGCGCAGTCGTGTTCGACGTTGGCCAGACCCGGGTATCGGACAACACACGCAAATCCGGGTTCCGCAATGTCGGTGATGTCGACTTCGAACAGGTCAAGGACAAATGTTCATACATCACCTTTGTTACCGGAGGTGTCGGCCCGATGACTCGCGCCTCCTTACTTCAGAACACCCTGAAAGCCTACCAACGTAGATAGAGACTCTAGCATGTTCAATTCACTCCAGCCGCTTCCACCGGACCCTATTCTTGGCCTGTCAGCTGCCTACCGCGCCGACACCAACCCTTCTAAAGTCGATCTGGGCGTGGGCGTCTACAAAGATGCCAACGGCAGGACACCGGTGATGCGCGCGGTGAAAAGAGCGGAAGAAGTTTTGGTTGCCTCGCAGGACAGCAAAGCCTACGTGGCCCCTACTGGTGCTGCCGGATACAATGAGATCGTTGCCAGCCTGCTGCTGGGTAACACGCTTAAGCAATCGCTCGCCGATCGCCGAGTCACCGTACAAACTCCCGGCGGTTGCGGCGGACTTCGCATTGCCGCCGAGTTCATTCGTCAGGCCAATCCGGATGCAACTGTCTGGGTGAGTGATCCGACCTGGGCGAACCACATCCCTCTGCTGGGCTCAGCCGGACTTCAATTCAAGCAATATCCGTATTATGACTATGACACCCATGCTGTTAAGTTTGACGAGATGCTTGAGTGCCTGAGTAAGGTACCGAAAGGTGATCTGGTGTTGCTACACGGGTGTTGCCACAATCCAAGCGGAGCTGACCTGACCATCGAGCAGTGGCAGGCTGTGAAGGAAGCGGCACTGGCTCAGGGTTTTACGGTATTCATCGATTTGGCATATCAGGGTCTGGGGGACGGCCTCGATACGGATGTTTATGGCGTCAGGCTACTTGCAGAGTCTTTGCCAGAACTGATCGTCGTGAGTTCTTGCTCTAAAAACTTTGGTCTTTATCGCGAACGCACCGGAGCGCTCACGCTTATCTGCGAGACCACTGAAGCGACTGCCGCGGCAACCACGCTTCTGGCAGCAGCGGCGCGCGCCAATTACTCCATGCCACCAGATCATGGCGCAGCCATCGTGCAGACCATCATGGAAAGCCCTGAACTCAGCAGCGACTGGGATTCTGAACTCAGGGAAATACGCGACAGAATCAACAGCCTGCGCGCACTTCTGGTCGCAAGACTCCAGATCGCCGGAGTTGAACGGGACTTCAGCTTCATCGAGCAAGAGAAAGGCATGTTCTCATTTCTGGGAGTCAACAAAGACCAGATCCAGACCTTGATCCAGCAGTACAGTATCTATCTGGTGGGTTCCAGCCGGATCAACATTGCCAGCATAAATGACGACAATATTGACTATCTGGTTGAAAGCATAAAAGCAGTTCTCTGAGTCGCTGTCCCCGCCACAGAGCACCTGTTGCAATCCAGAAGGTAACGGTGAGCCGCTAGACAAAGCCGAACGCAATCGCAACCGTAGTCAGACACGC
>JASMER010000004.1 GCA_030752195.1 Gammaproteobacteria bacterium | reverse complement strand
ACGTTGTTTTTATTTAAGTAAATCAAATTTTTAGTTAGCAGCCTGCCAGGCGGTACGGCGACCCAGAATGAAACTGGGCTGGCGGGTTGAAAGTTGTTAAAATCACCCTAGTATACTTAGCACGAAGGCCGTTTTGCGCAAGCCCAGGAGTAGCGGACCGATCATCGATCAGCACTGGGATTCGGAAGCTGAGGTCCTTAACTAAGCAGAACTGAATAAAGACTGGGAGTCAGTAATGAATTGGTTGAACAGGTTAATCGTTGCCCTCGCCGCTGTGACCATTTCTGCCGCCTCGATGGGCGATGAATGGCTGCGGTCTATCCCAGAATTTGAGCTTACTGATCACCTCGGTGAGGTTCATACGTTGGAGACCTATGAGGGTTATGATTACGTAGTGTTTTATGTGCAGGGCGTGGGCTGCCCGATTGCGCGTATTGCCCTGCCAAACTACCGGGCCGTTCGTGATGAGTTCGCCGATAAGAACATTGCGTTCACCATGTTCAACTCGAATATTCAGGACAATCTCCCCAGAATCGCGAAAGAAGCGGGCGAATTCGGTATCGACTTCCCAATAATGAAAGATGAGGGGCAACACTTGGCGAAGGCTCTGGGCGTTGAGCGCACTGCCGAGGTGTTTATCGTCAATCCCCGCAGTCGCGAGGTGCTGTTTCGCGGGCCCATCAACGACCAGCTAGGTTATGAAACTCAGCGGAATGAGGCCAATGAGCACTACCTGATAGATGCCCTGGATACCGTACTCGCCGGTGGTATTGTCAACATGGATGACATTCCCGATTCCAAGGGCTGTCTAGTGGCAATATTCGACACCTAGTCGGAACCTCCAGTTTCAGCGCAATACCGAAAAGGGAGGCTCCGCCTCCTTTTTTTGTGAGCATCGGATGTTGTTGAAGATCACAGTTTCACTTTAGAATCGCGATCCGTCGAACCATGCCAATTGACTTTACAGACTTTGCGAAAAAACTTGCAGAACGTTGCATCAAGTCTCGCCTGATTTTTTTCATCGTGAGCTGTGTGACGATTACCGCGCTAGCCAGCGGACTGCTCTCGACCCGCTTTGACGGCACATTCAATGCGTTGCTCACGCAAAGTGACCCTTACCTCGACGAATTGGAGCTGATGGACCAGGAGTTTCCAATTCCTACAGAGGCTGCATTTATCTTTGTTGCTCCTCAAGGCCAGACCGTATTCACTCAGGCGACTCTGCAGGCTGTCAACGACCTTCGGAAGAGCTATTCTGCGATACCCCACGCCGGATATCTGTCCACCATACTGAATTGGATTTCACCCGAAACACAACGGCGACTGTTCGCAAAGAATATCGACGAGTACAGCGAATCCGAATTTGCCGAGCTGGCCCGATCGGCGGTGCAGGATCGACTGCTCACCAACAATCTGTTGAGCCAGGACGCCAGCCTGACGTTTGGAAATTTAGAGCTGGACGCGAGAGATGCAAGCACCAGCGAAAGATTGGAAATCGCCGCGGCAATTCAGCAGCTGCGGGACGACTTACGACAACGTCATCCGGGCGTCGAGCTGTATGTCGGCTCGGACATGATCCTGGAACAATCCAGCCAAAGTGCGATGATAGAAGACCTGACTAGCCTGTTGCCAATCGTCATCCTCATCTGCGTGCTGGTAATCTGCTATTGTTTTCGTTCACTCACTCTCGGCGCCTGTATCCTAGTTCATGTGGTGGTGACTGCAGCATGCACCGTCGGAACAGTCAATTATCTGGGTTTTTCTTTCAACAACATTTCTATCATTGCGCCGTTGGTGGTAATCATCATCGCTGTCGCCAACAGCGTCCACATCATTTCGATCTACAAACAGGCACTCACTTCAGGCATGGGCAGGCTTGCTGCCATGGAGCACAGCCTGTCCTACAATTTTCAGCCAGTCTCTCTGGCAGCATTGACCACAGCCATCGGATTTTCTTCGCTCAATATGACCTCCTCACCTGCGATACAGGATTTTGGTCAAATCGTGGCTGTCGGAATCGTTTTCGCCTATGGCCTGACCTTCACCATGCTGCCGGCCAACATGGTCTGGTTCACTGCCCTCGGCAAACAGGATTTGCAGGACCAAACCGTTTTCATGCAGCGCCCGCTTGACCGCGTCATCGCTTTTACCAACACACATGATAAGGCCATTTTTCTGCTCTTCACGGGGCTAGCATTGGGCACCGCGACACTCCTTCCGCTTAACGAAACTGACTTTAATCGACTGGACTTCATCGCCAACGAAGGAGACATCCGCGAGTACTATGATCAGGTTGCAGAAAAAATGAACCGTGGGCCTGCCCTGACCTATGCAATCAAGACTCCCAACCAGAACGGAATCGTTGATGTCGGCTTTTTACAGGAGGTAGAGGTTTTCACTGGATGGCTGGGCAACCTCGAGAACGTAGAGTCAGTCGCAAGCCTCAACGACGTGCTCAAGACAGTCAACCAATTCATCAACGACAAGAACCCAGAATACTTTTACCTGCCGGACACTGAGGACACCGTTGAAAACTATCTGGACGCTTTCAGGCTGGTCAACAGCAGAGAGTTCCCGATAAGTGGTTTCGTCAGTGATGATCTATCGGCCATGACCGTGTTCATCAACGCAACACAAATCTCCAATCAGGAAGTGCTGGATCTCGACACGCAGATCACACAGAAATTTTCTGAGATTTTCTCCGATGCGGAACTGATTCATGGCAGCGGGCTGCTTCTGTTCTCGAGAATGGACGAGCTGGTGACCACCGAGTTGCTGCAGGGATACTCCGTCAGTCTCTTGCTGATAACTCTGACTCTAGTGCTTGGATTCGGGAGCACCTACTTCGGTATTCTCAGTGTGCTGCCCAACCTGCTTCCTGCAACTATGGTCTTTGGCTTTTGGGCTATTCTGGTTGGACAGTTGGATCCCTTTGTGATGATGCTGTTCAGCATCAGCATAGGCCTGGTTGTAGATGATACGGTGCATATCCTTAGCCACTATCTGGAGAGTCGCCGGGCCGGGGTTTCGCAGTCTGACGCTGTTGCCCACTCGATACAGATAGCCGGGCCGGCACTAACGGTCACCACCCTCGTGCTGGCACTAGGGACCACAATCTTGATTTTCGCCAACACCATCTATTTCCAGCAATCAGCCAAACTGCTTGTGCCAATCGTCATTCTGGCGTTGGTGCTCGACTTGATCTATTTACCGACGATACTGAAACGTTTCGACAACAAATTCTCGAGCGACCCTGGTACAAGAATCTGAATTGGAGCAACGCATGGTCAGCAAAGATCAAATGATCGCCTTCTTCCGGAGCGAGTTTCCAAACGCGGGCTATGTGATTGAGGACTTCACCGACAATTCGGTTAAAGTGAGACATCAGGTGAGAGAGCAAGATTTGCGACCGGGTGGCACGGTCTCTGGCCCGACCATGATGGCGCTGGCGGATACCGCACTGTATGTTGCACTCCTTCGAGAAATCGGCCTGGTGTCGCTTGCGGTCACCACAAGCCTCAACTTCAATTTTATGAGAAAGCCAGTGGCTGACCGAGACTTGCTGGCAGAATGCAAGCTATTAAAACGGGGGAAGTCTCTCGCGGTCGGGGAAGTGACTATCTGTTCCGAAGGCGATGAGGCCCCGGTCGCTCATGCCACCGGAACCTACTCAATACCCCCCAACCGCTGACGTTAGGCATTGATTTCAGTCTTCAAAAACAACTGTGAAGGATACTGGTACTGCCCGACTGATGCTCGGTAAGCCGGCAACTTCGCGCAGCGCCTCGACCCCCGCCACCAAATCAAAGCTTTCCGCATTAACGACGATGGGCTTGAGAGTCGTGGCTATCAGCCCAGCCTCCTGACGACTGACCAACACCGTCGCGTTGTAGATCTGCGACTGATTGTGCAGTTCAAGAGTGAAATCAAGACCAATTTCTTCACTACTGCCAAGGGCCATATTGGCAAGTCCGTCACTGTTGATCTGCGAAGTGATGGTGGCGCGCGGGAAGAGATCCGTTTCGAACAACATTGATTGCATGCGCTCATTGCGAATTGGAACCAGGGTATTCACACTGGCCAGCGCAATTTCAATTGACACAGAGCCATCCTCCCCAATCGCTCCCGAGAGCTCATCGAAGGTGTGAACTTCAGCGACATGATCAGCTTTGACAGTCACAAAGCTTAACGTCGATGCCTCATTGCTGAGCGTCCACTGCGCCGAGGCTGTAGCTGAGACGATCAGCAATCCCGAGGAAATAAGACATTGAAAAATACGAATAGTTGCTCTCATGAGTATCTCCAAACACCAAAAAACAAACCAAGGGCTCAATATGGCTCAGCTGCCGGTTGAAATCCAGTAATTTACCCTCGCCCCATCAAAGCGTGCACAGTCAACGGAACAGAACGAATCTCGCGCGACTCATCGCTCTGCGACAAGCAAACGTCGCTATATGAGACAAACCAATCGGCAAGCTAACGCGCTGTTTTGCAGATCAAGCGCTCGGCCAGTTCTTCTGGAGAGCCTCAAACGCATTCAGCAAGGCCTCTGTTTTGACTTCTCCCAGTTGTTCCAATGCACTTGCAGCCGCTTCAATCGTCGCCAAACCTCCGGGTACGCTTCCGCGGCGAATACGGTATCGGCTGGATACATCATCGATGTGACAGACCCGCAGTTGCTGTAACCACGGATTGGACATCCAGATTTTTTTGGCCTTGCGCCAGGTTCCGTCAATCAGCACCAGTCTGAGCACCGGTGAAGTTTGATTCGCTTCAGACAGGGGTACGCTGGTGCTAGCTGGAAAGAGCACCACCGCGCCGGGATTCGATAGCAAGGCTTGCCGCACCCCATTGAAATCTTCAGGGTGCTCACCGATAAAAACTTCTGCCTCCTCTGCCACAAGGGTAATGAGCCGTGATGTATTTTTTGCGTGCCCTGCTTCAGAGGGATGCTGCAGAATTGTGAGTCGAATGGAATAGCCGGTGCGGTCGATGGCGTGACACAGACAGGTGCGATCCGGATAGTCACAGCGTGGGCAATAGGATCGAGGCATGGTTCAAATCAGCATTCGTTCATAGCGAGCGTTAAGGTCATTGGCCCAGTTGTCCCATCACACCCACGCGACTCATTTAATAAAAGCACTGTAGAGACTCAGACACCTGCCGCCACTCGATCATTCAGAGAGCAATCTCGATTCGCTGATTGGCTTTTAAATCGACTTTCTCTCGGGATTTTATCAGGGCCTCTGCTAGGACATGACGGCTGAGAAGCAGTATGCCCTGGCCCAGGACTACCGGAAATTTCGCCAGCATGAGATCGGTAATCAGGCGCTTCTACAAAGATACTGATGTAATGTGACCAAACAGCCCAAAAGATATACGCGCGATCTTGGCATCATGCTCCGGTAAGGTCTTTCCTGAGGCTGACATTCAGCGCGGATGTCCATTATTCGTCATCATCAACACTGGGAATACGACCCTGATTTTTACCTTCCACCTCCCAACGCCGCCAGCCAGCCAGAATCCCCATCAAGCCATGATTACCTTCATGGCAGGCGTACTCATAGATCGGCTCTTCGATTCTGCGCATAGGCAAGCGAGCGGACCACGGCTGATCCCACATTGCGGTGTCTTCCACAGTGAAGTCGTATTCGAGCGTATCCTCATTAACCCAGCTAAACCGCTCTTCGATGCGCAGATTCGCGGAAGTATTGCGCCAACCATACTCAGGGTAGAAATGTTTGCTGGTAATCACCAAGGTATCGCCCTCCCACCGGGCAATCGAACGGCCAGCCCATTGCGGGAAAGGCACGTCAAAATCGTCAGCAAAAGGGATAATGCGAGCGTGATGGACCATTTCGGTCATAATCATGACATAGTCGTGGGTTTGAACCAGCTGCATGTTGTTGTTGTAGGAGCCGGAGATTAAAGGCGGCCCCGTGCGATTATTGATAATACACCGATCGTTCAGGGTGCGTGCTTCAGGACCCGCGCTGTCGCGCCGCAACTGTTGCACAAAGGCATTACGCTGCCGACCGCTGGCGTTCAATGGCGGCAATCTGCCGTTAGGAGGGTCATAAACCAAAGAGGTACGCCGATCAGAGACAGTATCATCACCGCGTTCATACCAGAATTCGTTATACGAAATAACACCAGGTGGATAGCCTGCTCCTCCAACCGAGTCGATAATCAGGTCACGATTCTGGCGTCGGTTCTCATAGGCCGCCCACTCCGCTGCTTCTTCAGCAGTAAGTGTGGCCTTATCAGCCAGCTCAGCGGGTCGTTGCAGCGGGGTGATCGTGCGGAATGTATAGGTGCCCTGCAGATCCGGATGCCCATGTTCTGTTCTCGGCGGCTCCACCGCTTGAGCGAGAAGCGGTTTTGAAGCCAGGAAAACTGCTAAAGTCAGCAAGAAATTGAGGAGCTGAGTCATCATTGCCTCCAGATGTGTTGGTCTTATGATTACAGGACAGCAGCAGGTTTTTTACAGGACCTTACTCTCATTTCCGGGATTTTTGAAGCCGCGTTGGTCTGTGTTCTGAGCGAAATCCTCAATGACCCTTGTTACGCTGGGCGGGCGCTCTACCCAAGCATCATCTGCAGCGATTGAGCGCATCTCATGTTGAATGAGTAGGATTCGCCGTCAAAATTAAATCGTTGAGACAAAAAAGCCGGGGAGTGCCCGGCTTTTTTGTACTGAGAAAGAGAGGACTTAATCGTCTCCCGCTTGGTCGGTGAACTTGTAGTTCACCACACCAAAGAACATCTCGTCCCAACTTTCATTGCCCCAGGGCACCGTCCGTTCGGGATCCGGATTTGCAGGATTTTGGCTGGAATTGTCGAATGCGCCTACGACACGAATCTGAGTGCCGGCTGGCACTAGCTTGGGCTCTTTGTATAAGTAGCTCAGCTGCCAGTTGTAGTTGTATTTCGCAACGTTGATCAACTCCTCAGTGGTACCATCAGGGTAGTCAGCATAAAAACGCATGTATTTACCGCGAAAATGCATGTGCGGTGTAAAGCTATGCAGATGCGCCTCGCGGTCTATAGTGATACTTTTCACCTGCTCGAACGCAGGATCGTGAGGCGGGATATCGTCCCAGCCAAACGGGAAAATACACGCGCAATTACCTGACATCCTCTCGGCTGGCTCCTCGCCTTCAGGGTAGAACCACACACCAACTTGGCTGCGATCAGTAGTTTCTTTGCCGTAGGGTGTGTAGTGCATGTTCAGGTGCAGAACTGACCCGGCCTTAATTAGGCCTCCGGTATTTTCAGGGTTCATTTCCTGAATAAAACCCGGAATGTAGGCCGCAATATTCGCTTTATCGGGATTGCCAGAACCCCCGAGGAAGCCGCGTCGGGGATCTTCACCCGGGAAATCCAGTCGGTTTACCGTGTGATGCAGCACCTGGCGATCGCCAGCGATGATCTGACTGCCCTTCATCCATCGGTCAGTCGGCATGTCAAAAACTACTTCGACATTGGCGAATACCCCGTTGCCCGTTGCCGGTACGGTGGTCGCAGGAATATCAAGAACCATGTCCGGCTCGCCATAAGCCCACTTGGATTCCGGCCAAGTCAGCTGTGTCAGCGGATCTTCATCACCATCTTTTGGGGCACCTGCTTCCGCCCAGGCAATGATGTTACGAACATCTTGCTCCTCGATCAGGCGGTTATTGACGAAGTCTCCAATGTGGCCATCAATGGCACCCGGCGGCATGCGCTTGGTCATCAGCACTTCCCTGATCATCGGGGACCAGCCCTGCACCATGGCATGGCTGTCCATGGCGAAAGGCGCAATACCTCCCTCGCGATGGCAGGCTGCGCAATTTTCTGCCAGAACCGGCGCAATGTCCGCGACATAGGAAGGTACTTCGGTAATTGCCTCGTAGGTAACCGCATCACCGCTGACAGCGATCTCAGGCACCGACACGTCATCACCGGCCAGAATCTCAATTAGTGCTGTTTCAGCACCGGACACGGAGCCTCGATACTTTATGGTGAAGCGGGCCGGATCAAAAATCAGCACCTGGCCACTATTGGAGATCCCCATAGCTTCAGAGATCACCCGGTGATCATCCATCAGCACCGGAAGATCGCTTCCGAGTCTCTCCATCTCAGCCGCCACTTCAGCCCGGTTCTCTAGCCCCATCGGATTGATCATCAAAAATTCGATGCCACTGGCGTCGAATTGCTCTTGCAGCGCCAGGAATGCGGGTAGCGCCGCTTCAGTTGCTTCGCTACCGGTGGCCTGCACCAAAAATGCCACGGCTTCATGGTCATCCAGATAACTCATGCTGTGGTGGTATCCGTTCTGGTCGATCAGTGAGAAGTCTCCGACCCGGTCTTGTGCCAGCGCCAGCATCGGCGTCAGGACAATGGCCATCAGCGTCAGTGTCAGCTTTTCCGGCTTGCTCATAATTGTCTCCTTTAAACGGTTCAGCGATCGCTGTGTTAGCGTTTTAACCGCAAACTTTCACGGTCTGGGGCTTATGTGATGGAGGATAGCGGTTATAAACCATTGATACAGATCTAAATAGTAAAGATGGAAACCCGATTCGTCAATCGCGCTGACTTCGCTTTAACCCGCCAAAACGGCCGTTCATAGCATGTTTTAGGGCTCAGGGTTGCTGCAGCAGCTCCAACAACATTGGATATAGAGTCGGATTCGCGATCAAGAGGTTCTTGTCAAAGAATTGGGGGTCCACATCTTCCGGCACATCACCAAAATGGCCACACACGGCGCCGGCCTCCTTGGCTATCAGTCTAGCCGCTGCGAAGTCCCACAGGCTGAGGCTTTCATAGTAACCATCAAGGCGCCCAGCCGCCAGCCAGCAAATGTCAAGTGCAGCTGAGCCAAGTCGCCGAATGTCAGCACAATGATGAAGAATATTTCTGACTCGCTCCACCATGTCATCAATCCCTTCCTTGATGTAGGGAAACCCTGTGGCAATAATGGCACGACGTAAATTTGTCTTCTCAGCCACTCTGATCATCGCCCCGTTCAGCATAGCGCCCTTCCCCAATTCTGCGCTGAAAAGCTCGTCGGTGAAGGGGTTGTAAACGACACCAAGGGTTATTTGTCCGTTCTCGCAGTAAGCAATGGAGACGGCCGACTGAATGTGACCATGGGCGTAGTTCACGGTACCGTCGATCGGGTCAACAATCCAAACCGGCACCTCAGATTCCCAAACCCGCTGCAACTCAGGAGAAGATTCTTCGGACAGGAGCCGGTGCCCCGCAAAGCGCTGCTCAATTCTGGTTCGAATTAGCTGGTCTGCCTTGATGTCGGCATTAGTCACCAGCTCGTTTCCTCCCTTATAATCGTGCACAAGATCAGCCTGCTCGCGCTCGCTCAAAATCAGCTCACCGGCTTCACGCGCTAAGCTTTGTGCAAAATTCATGAGCTCTGTCATTGCCGCTTCCTAATCCGACTCTGTAGCTGAGCATCAGCCGAAAAAATATCAATTTATGCCGACAGTTACTTCGATATGACTGCAGTCGACCGGGCTTTAAAGTATGGGGTTTTCGCCATAATTGCCACCCTCATCAACCTGGCATCTCAAGAATTGATGATTAGAGTCTATTCTGGCAGCTACGCACTCTATGTCGCCCTCCTTGTTGGCACTATGACAGGCTTGATCAGCAAATACTGCCTAGACAAAAAATTCATTTTCGCCTTCTTCACACGTTCGCAGCGACACAACCTCAAGACTTTCGTCGCCTATGCTTTGACTGGAGTACTCACCACCGCTTTATTCTGGGGTTTCGAGCTGGGTTCCGAATTCTGGCTTGGCGGAAAGTCAGCACGCTATTCCGGCGCTGCGATCGGACTGGCCATTGGATATGTTGTAAAGTATCAACTCGACAGCAGGATGGTTTTTGTCTCCACAACCGACAGCAGTCCAGTCCACGGCCGATTCGGCTAAAATTTAGTTAACGGGGGTAAATAAGGAGATGCGTCTTTCAGGCTGGGGTCGATATCCGAGCGTAGAAGCGTCCGTGCTTGCGCCCAGAGATGCTGGCTCCACAGCGGAAATTTTTCAGAACGGCGAGGGATCTCGAATGATCCCGAGGGGCGGGGGCCGGAGCTATGGTGACAGCGCTCTGGCGACCAGAGTGTTAAGCAGTCGGTATCTGAACGATTTTATCACCCTTGACCGGCGTGCCCTGACCATTCGCTGTGGCGCCGGCACCACTCTGGCCGAGATACTGCGTGTTTGTGTGCCACAAGGCTTGTTTCTGCCGGTACTATCGGGCACAAAATATACCACTCTGGGAGGCGCGATCGCCGCCGACATTCACGGTAAAAATCACCACATCGACGGCAGTTTCTGTGACCACATTGACCGTTTCACTCTGCTTCTGCCAAGCGGTGAGACTGCAGTCTGCTCCCACACCGAGAATGAAGAATACTTTCGCGCCACCTGCGGCGGTATGGGACTGACCGGGATGATTCTGGATGCGACCATCTCTTTGAAAAAGGTGCCGAGTGCCTTTATAAGCGCCCAGTCAATTCCGGCCACCAATCTTGAGGAGAGTTTGGCACTGCTTCGACAGCAAAATGACAAACAATACGTCGTCGCGTGGGTTGACTGTCTGGCAAAAGATACGGCGCTGGGCAGAGGGGTCATCCACCTAGGCAGTCACAGCGAGACGGGAAACCTGGAGCAGAGGGCTAAGCGCAAGCTCTCTGTGCCCTTTACGACGCCGGGGTTTCTGCTAAATCGTTACACGATGAGTGGCTTTAACCGGCTGTACTATGCCCGCCAAAGATTCAAAAAGTCAGTGAACTCAGTTTACTATGACGACTATTTCTTCCCGCTAGACAGCATAAGAGGGTGGAACCGGCTTTATGGGGCTGGCGGATTTCTGCAGTATCAGTTCGTCTTGCCTGACGATTCCGCAGAGAAAGGTCTGCGAGAAACGCTGGATACGGTGAGTCGGTCGGGAAAAGGCTCCTTTCTTGCCGTACTCAAGCGATTCGGGCCTGCCAATGGCAACTGGTTGAGCTTCCCCAGCGAGGGCGTCACGCTGACGCTTGATTTCAAATACGAGGCCGAACTGCTCCCGCTGTTGGATCGACTGGACGAGATCGTTCTGGCGGCGGGCGGACGACATTATCTGGCGAAAGATGCGCGCATGAGTGCTGCGGTATTCAGACAGGGTTACCCTAAATGGCACCAATTTAAAGCCCTAAAAGACCGGATTGACCCGGCCGGAATACTTGGTTCACTTCAGTCAGATCGGCTTGGACTTACCAAAGCGGGCGTGAGGTCATCTCAGTCATGAATATTCTTCTGATCGGCGCAAGTTCTGCAATCGCCACCGCAGTTGCAAGGCGCTACGCAGCCCATCAGAGCGGCCTTTTTCTGATTGCACGCGATGGCTCGCGATTAGCGCCTCAAAAAGAGGATCTCAAAATTCGCGGCGCGGCGCGGGTCGGGACCCATGAGCTGGATCTGTTAATTAATGAAGAGCATGAAGCCGCGATAAACGCCGCGATTAAATTCTTTCATGAGGACGACATTGACCTCGTCCTGATATGTCACGGATCGCTTCCAGATCAGGAGGCGGCAGAGCAAGATTTTGAACTTGCCCGACGTGAAATTGACATCAATGGCTTGAGCGTCATCTCTTTGCTTACTCGGCTGGCACCTCACTTTAAAAAGCAAGGTCACGGGTTGCTGGCGGTGGTCACCTCAGTCGCTGGCGACCGTGGCAGGCAGCCCAATTTTATTTACGGCGCAGCCAAGGCTTTGGTGTCAACCTACCTGCAGGGTCTGCGGGGGAAGCTCTTACCATACGGCGTCGACGTATTGGACATCCGACCAGGGCTGGTGGATTCACCGATGACGCAGCAGTTTGACAAAGGCTTCCTCTGGTCTTCCCCTGAACTTGTTGCCGGGCAAATAGAAAAGGCTGTCGGGCGCAAAAAGCACACCGTCTACATTCCGGGTTACTGGCGACTGATCATGGCTGTTGTGCGATTAATACCGGAGGCCGTCTTCAAGCGGCTCAAGTTCTAGGCCTTGACTCAGAACACCTCAACAGACAGCGAGGCCCTGCCTCTATTCGTCGATCTAGACGGCACCCTAATCAAGACCGACCTGATGTTTGAGTCTGTTTGTGTGCTGCTCAAACGAAATCCGTTCAATCTGGTAACCATGGCCATCTGGCTTTTAAAAGGCAAAGCGTATCTTAAAGCACGACTGGCCGAACGAGTGGACCTCCGTTTCAGCAGTTGGCCTTTCAATGAGGAGTTTCTTGATTTCCTGAACGACGAAAAGCGAACCGGGCGACAGCTGGTTTTGATTTCAGCTGCTAATGAACGTGCACTTAAGAAGTTCGCCAAACCGCTCCAGCTGTTCGAGACATGTGTAGGCAGCGATGAGCAGATCAATCTGAAAGCCACAGCAAAACGCCAGCGTATCGAGGTACTCACCCGTGGCAAACCGTTCAGCTATGCTGGCAATTCAAGAGCAGATGTCTCTGTCTGGGAAGCAGCAGCAGAAGTCATTCGCGTGAACTGCAGCAGTTCACTCGCCAGAGATCTCTGTGACACCAAGCCGAGCAGAGATTTTGACCTTCGCGGCTCAAGGGTCCGGTATTTATGGCAAGCCATGCGGCCACATCAGTGGGCGAAAAATGGTCTGTTGTTCATTCCTCTCACGCTGGCGCATCAAATTAGTGACGCGCATCGCCTGCTGCATACTTTTATTGGGTTCATCTGTTTTTGTCTGGTGGCATCCAGTGTGTACCTCAGCAACGATCTGCTGGATCTGGAGTCCGATCGCTTGCACAGCACAAAAAAAACGAGACCGCTGGCTGCCGGTACCCTGCCAATTCAGACCGCTATGGTGGCGGCCATTGTTCTGCTCCTGGCCGCGTTTGCACTTGCCCACCTGCAGACCAAAGAATTCGTGATAATTATTTTGGGATACTGGATGCTCGCCGTACTCTACAGCGTGCTGCTGAAACGTCTTTTTCTTCTGGATTTGGTAACGCTCGCAAGCTTGTACTCCCTGCGGATTGAGGCCGGAGCGCAAGCCGCGCAAGTCATTGCTTCGTTTTGGCTGCTAGGGTTCACGATGACCTTGTTCTTTGGACTGGCTGCACTCAAGCGTGTTGTCGAACTAAGCAAATCAACCCATGCCGCAGCATTGCCGGGGCGAGCCTACACTCGAGGCGATCTGACGGCGCTAACCGCGCAGGGCATGTTCGCCTGTGCCTGTTCCGTGCTGATATTTATCTTTTACATCTATGCGGTTGAGACCCAGGCTCTATACCGCTCGCCAGAAAGGCTTTGGCCGATTGCCGGACTGCTGGGTGGAATCTTGTTCAGAGCCTGGTGGTTAGCGCGACAGGGGGCACTTAATGAAGACCCGGTTCTGCTGGCAGTGTCAGACCGCCCGAGTCAGGTTGCTACGGCACTAATGTTTGTCGTGCTCTGGTTTGCCATCTGATGATCCCGCTGAATTGGACGCTCACACCAGGGTTAGAAGAGACCGATCGAGCCTGAGTCCGCCGACCGCGTCAAATCAACATGCTCAGAATACCTATTGATCCGATCATCCGCCTGCACGGCAGGCAAACCCATTGTCATGAAGAACAAGGTGATTAGCACAACGTGCATCTTTTTTGCGGTGACTTCCTCCAAAGGGACTGGGTTTTGGAGGCCTGTGCGTAGACAGCCGAACGGAATGTGAACTGGCCGGAAAAGCGCCACCGAGGCTCTCAGGACGTTTTTCAGGCTGCGTGGCGTGGCGGCCAGTCAGGCCAGCGCAGCGGAGAGCTCGGCTGCAGCCGCCGTATCGACATACTCTCGGAGCTGCATGATCTTGCCATTCTCGATGTCAGCAACGACGCAGGCGGCCAGCGTCAGCCGACTGCCATTGGGCAACGTTCCCGTCACCGTGTGTTCCTCGACGAAACCCCTGTCAGTGGCGCTTCGAATTATTTCTTCGTAACGGAAGTCGTCGACTATGGCGCTCACAGCCTGGGAAAACTGGATGAGCGTTTCGACATCAAACTCGTTATTCAGATTCTGTCGTGCCTTAAACTCCGGTGCACACAAACGTCGAACAGTATCCATGTCTCCTATCTCAAAGGCCGTAAACAGATCGGCGGCAATTTGCTGGTTGTCCATCTTAGTTTCCTCAGTAGGTGAATATCGGCTGGCCTGGTGTCAGCTGACAATAATGAAAGAGTCTTCGATCGGGTTCCAGAGACTCGGCTTCCCGATGCGGGTCACTCTCATGGCACTTGGCACACGCGGCTCGAGCCAGGAGGCAAACTGTTCCACATCAGTAAAGTCGGGATCAAGCCACTTAGCGATCAGATCCTCATCCGTAGGGTCGAGCATCAGAGGCATCGATTTCGCATGAATATTGTCCCACTGCGGCGACAGCGGAGGCAGGGTGATGATCGAGGCCGCGTGAACACTCTCTCCTGTCTGCTGATCGCGGTACTCCTGATAAAGCCCGCCGAAGGCAATGGCTGCTCCCTCCAGTTCGATCATGTGATAGGTCTTCTTATCACCCATACCCTCGACAAACGCACTCGCCGGAATGATACAGCGTGATTCCCGATAGGGAATGTAAGATATGCCCTGCGGCTTATGCAATTTGTCTGAACGGGAGTTGAAGCTGGCGTATCGGTAATCGGGCTTTAGCGTTTTACGATCGAGGAACAACCACCAGATGGCCTGTGAAACCCTGCGCTTTTTAGCAAGCCCCGAACGACTTTCGTAAATAACGGCGATTTGTCCGCCGGGCGCAATATCCTGACTGATGCAGCTGTTCGGAATCTGAACACCCAGTGAATCACATAGACTGCGCACTTCGGGACTGTCGATGAGATTGAATCGTCCACACATTGCATTTACGCTCAGGGCAATAGTAAAGTCAGAAGCAACAGTGGCAGTTGAGCTGCTGGGTCTTCCCGTGAAACTGCTCTATATAAAAACAACAAGGGAATCGCTATGCAAGAAGTGAGAACATCCTGCCCGACGCTTTGCTTGGCCAGCCTGGCTGCGCTGTGGTGTTTGTCGGCGACTGACCCGGCAACAGCCCAGATCACAGTGGAAGGAAAGCTGCGCTGTGAAGCCCTGCTGGACAGCCGCAATCTGACTTTAACCCGAGCAGAAATCGCTGAAAATCCGGAGGATGGATCTGCCTACTGCTATGTGCGAGGCATCATCAGTCCAGCGATTCACTTTCATGCACAATTGCCGCTACCTGTTAATTGGAACGGGCGCTTTCTTCAATGGGGCGATGGTGGCAAGGACGGAGATCTGGACTTTGCGAACCACCGGGTAGCAGAAGGCTACGCGGTCACCAACAGCAATATGGGACACGATAACGGCGTCGAGCCCGGCGCCTCTTTCGGTTTCAACAACCGTCAGGCTGAAATCGATTTTGGCTATCGCGCGGTACACCTTAGCGTCATGGCGGGCAAACGGCTGGTCAGAGACTACTACGGAGACAATGCAGAGTACTCGTATTTTGAAGGTTGCTCTCAGGGCGGTCGTCAGGCTTTCATGTCTGCTCAGCGCTATCCACAAGACTTCGATGGGATTATCGCCGGCGCGCCGGCATTCAATTACCAGGGCCTCAATGCCGCCGGCACCTGGAACCTGCAGCGCATCTTCCGTGACAATCTGGTGGGTAATCTGGCAGCAGATAGCACCGGTGATGGCAGTCCTGACAGTCTGGCACTGCTCGACAAACTTCACGACAGAGTGCTGCTGAAGTGCGACGCCAGGGACGGGGTGCAAGACGGCGTCATCGGTGATCCGCTTGCGTGCGATTTCAACCCATCGGTCGACCTTTCTGATCTGATGTGCCCCAGTGATAAAGCCGGAAGCGATTGCTTCACCACTGCTCAATTACAAACCATTAACGACCTTTACAACGGTCCCTCCGACTCATCAGGCAGGGCGGTCTATCCCGGCAAAATGTTCGGCTCCGAACTGCGATGGGCGGGGTACTACATCCCCTGGCAAGGAAACGGCATGGGTCCATCAAAGCTAATGGGAGTCGCTGGCGATCACATGAACTACCTGTTTTATGAAGAAGACCCGGGCGTTACGGTGCCTGATGTTCGAGACGTCACCTATAAGGCGGATACCGAGGGCATAATGCCGGAATTTCACTGGATTGACTGGAATATCGACGACTTCTTTTCCGGCAAGGGTGATCTAATGAAATCCATCACCGACGCCAATGACCCTGACCTGTCACGCTATTTAGTGGATGCTGGGGGCAAGATGCTGATTTATCATGGACTGGTGGACACACTTATTGTGGCAACAGATACCATCAACTATTACAAAGACATGGTCGATCAGACGTTTGCTGGCAGTATGGACGCTGCTCAGGATCACGCCCGACTGTTCCTCGCACCCGGTATGGGACACTGCCGGGGCGGCCCGGGTCCGGACACCTGGGACAATCTGGTCCCGCTGGTAAACTGGGTGGAAAACGGTGTCGCACCAGATCGCATCACAGCCACTCACAGTACCGATGGACAAATCGATAATGAAAGACCGCTGTGCGTCTATCCGCAACAGGCCCGATACGTCGGGCCGACCGGCAGCGCTGATAATCCCGCAAACTGGCGGGCGGAAAATTTTCAGTGTCATTAGAGCAGGCGTGTCCTGCTGACGGACCCTGACAATCCGATATCGTTAAAAACCGGCAGCACTCTCGGCGTTTGCTTACCGCGAGAGAAGTGCTAGGGTTCCTGAAGAAGATTACAACTAATAAGAGCCAAGAGGTATTTATGAAACTCGGCCAAGCCCTCACGCTAACTTTTTGTGTTTCTACGCTTGGAATCAGCTCAAGCGGATATGCTCAGGAGGTCTTCCGGGCACGCCTGTCACCCATGCCGACAACCCCTCAGACAGTTGATGAAATTCTTGGCGAAGGCGAAGTGCTTCTGACACTCACTGACCAGCAGTTGGAGGTGGCTGGCTATTTCACAGGCATGAGCTCCGCAGCGACAAGTGCCCACATTCATAACGGCCCGCCCGCACAGCCTGGTCCTGTCGTTCAAGTGCTCGAGATTGACGCGTCCACCGACGGAGAGATCCGGGCTATTCTTGAACTCACCGACGAGCAGCTCACTGCCTTGCGCAACAATGCGCTCTATGTTCAGGTTCACAGCGAAAACAACGCATCCGGTGAACTGAGGGGATGGATCTTTCTAAGAAGCCATTTTGACCGCTCCTGACGAGGGCGGTGACTCACCATTAACATCAATCTGACACCATAATGCGACAGCAGACTTGATCAGTAGAGAGTGACCATGCAGCACATTCACAGCTACGAGAAATCTGGGTTCAAACAGCTCACAACCATTATTATGCTCGGCGCATTAAGCGCCTGCGGGCCTGATTCTTCCTCCACGACTGCGATTGAGGTCGCCACGGCACCGCCACCCAGCTCGACACCAGCAGAAACCGGTGGTGCTTTGACTTTCTATGCTCAGGCGGATGCCGGCGCCCGAACCTATGAGATGAACTGCGCTGTATGTCATGGCGCGAATCTGGAAGGCACAACCCTTGGCCCGTTGCTCTCTGGCACTACCTTCGTACAACGCTGGGGGGAACAGACCCCTGCCCTGTTATTGGGAAACATTAACGCGAACATGCCGCCCGGAGGCAATGAGGATCTGACGGAGGTCGACTATTTAAACCTCGTTGCACACATACTCAGTCAGAATGGCGTCGACAGCGTAATCGCCGCCCTCACGCCGGAAACTAATTTTGAAATTGCCGATAACATTTCGGCGGTTGTAGCCCGGCGTCAGCGACCTGAACCTCCCGCCCCCGAAGGACTGACCGTCGCAGGCAACACCGAAGACTTCGTTACGTTTATGCCCCTGACCGATGCCATGCTGCGCGATCCCAGCCCAAACGACTGGCCGATGCATCGGCGTAACTACTATGCTCATTCTTACAGCCCGCTTGATCAGATCAACAAGGAAAACGTGGGCAACCTCTCCCTTGAATGGGTCTGGAATATGCACGAAGGGGATTCTGAGCCAGCTCCTCTGGTCTATAACGGCATTATTTATCTGATCAACCCCGGCAACGTCATACAGGCGCTTGATGGCAAAACTGGCGAACTGATCTGGGAACACTGGACGGGCCCGGCCAATCGGCAGGACATGCGCAACATTGCCATGTACGAAGACAAAATCATTCAGGCAACAACTGATGCCCGTCTGGTTGCACTGGACGCACGCACCGGGGAGCAGATATGGGAATCGGTCATTGCGGACAACAGCAAAGGGTTCTCGAACTCATCGGGGCCGATTGTAGCCGATGGTAAAGTAATAGTCGGTCTAGCCGGCTGCGCTCGCTACATCCCTGAGGACTGCTACATCAGTGCGTATAACGCCGACGACGGCGCACTCCTCTGGCAGTTTGAAACCATTGCCGAAATGGGAGAGCCCGGCGGCGATACCTGGGGCGGTCTGGATAACCTCTTCCGGGCTGGAGGAGAAACATGGATTACCGGCTCTTATGATCCTGACCTGAAGCTGACCTATTGGGGCACTGCTCAGCAGAAACCCTGGGTGCCTGTTTCTCGGCACATGACCATCGACGACGTTGGTCTTTACACAAATTCCACCGTCGCGGTAGATACGAATGACGGCGAGCTTGCTTGGTATTTTCAGCACGTGCCGGCTGAAGCTCTCGATCTTGATGAAGTGTTTGAGCGAGTACTGATCAATCGCGGTGGCGAAAAGCTAGTCTATTCAATTGGGAAATACGGCATCCTCTGGAAAAATGATAGAGTCTCCGGAAAGTTCAGGGGCTTCAAGGAAACAGTCTTCCAGAATGCCTTTACACATATCGATCCTGAGACCGGTGAGGTGACGTATCGGAAAGATATCCAGACTGCTCAACTCAACGAGTGGACTTCAGCCTGTCCCTCCAGCGCTGGTGGCAAGGACTGGCATTCCATGACCTACCATCCGCCCTCAGGACTCATCATTGCACCTCTGAGCCAGACCTGTCTGGAAAATGCGGCCCGGGAGGTCGCCTTAGTCCAGGGAGGTGGGGGACTAGCGGCCAGTCGCAAATTCTTTGAGATGCCCGGTACCAATGGCAATCTGGGTAAGGTCGGTGCCTACCATGCGGACACCATGGAAGAAATTTGGAGTCATCAACAGCGAGCCTCGCTGCACACCGGCACCATCTCGACCGGCGGCGGCCTGGTGTTTGTTGGCGACTTGGATCGACGCTTCAAAGCTTTCGATGTGGATACTGGCAACATCCTGTGGGAAACCCGGCTCGGCACTTCGGTGCAGGGACATCCAGTCTCTTTTGCTATTGATGGCAAACAGTATATTGCAGTCACAACCGCTCTGGGTGGCACCAGCCCACGCACAGTGCCAGGTGTCATTGCTACGGAAATCAGCTATCCGCGCTGGGGAAATGCGATCTACGTTTTTTCTTTACCGGATTGAGCTCGAGCTGAATTGAATCGAGTCAGGTGATAAGACAACCAACTTGAGATATTACTTTCTGTGCAGTAAACGGCAATTTCCAGGAAGCAGGTAAATAGGAAGAATTTGACATAAAGTTCATTTGAAGAAGCTGCTCGCAGTCGCCAGACAACTCCAACACTCATTACCTTGTACGAGAAGTGTGAATCATGAAGGCCAAACCAATTACGACATGCTTTCCCTTAATCCTGACCATTCTAGCTCTTGCCGCCTGTGGTGAGTCCATGCAACAAGCTGCTGCACCGGAATATACGGCCGGTCCTGAGCCAAGCTTTGTCAGTCAGGCAGATGCCGGTGAGGCAGTTTATGCCATGAATTGCGGTACCTGTCACGGCGCTGAACTTCAGGGCACTGCACTTGGACCGATGCTCAGCGGGGGCGGCTTTCTTGGCAACTATGGCCGGCAGTCTCCAGCTGACTTCTTCAACTTTATTAAGGCTAACATGCCGCCAGGAGGAAATGAGGGAATAAGCGATGGTGACTACTGGTCAATCGTCGCGCATGTCATGCGCGCAAATGGCGTATCGGACGATAATCCGGGGTTGGATGCTAGCGCCAGCTATGCGATGGCAACCAACATTCCTGGTGTGAATCCCACGTTGACGCAACAGCGTCGTAAACCAGATAGACCCACCGGCGTGGTTACAGCCGGCACGATTGAAAACTTTGGTCCGGTGACTGATGCAATGCTCACCAATCCTTCACCAGATGATTGGCTGATGCTGAGAGGCAACTATCAGGCCTGGAGTTATTCCGCGCTGGACCAGATCAACGTGTCAAACGTCGGGGAGTTGCGTCTGGAATGGATGTGGTCCATGCATGAGGGAGACTCTGAACCATCACCGCTGGTTTATGACGGCATCATCTACTTGATCAATACCAGTAACATTATTCAGGCCCTAGATGGCCAGACCGGAAACCTAATCTGGGAGCA
This sequence comes from Gammaproteobacteria bacterium, assembly GCA_030752195.1. Taxonomy (GTDB): domain Bacteria; phylum Pseudomonadota; class Gammaproteobacteria; order Pseudomonadales; family Pseudohongiellaceae; genus UBA9145. Next base: position 11,559 of record JASMER010000004.1, on the reverse strand, counting down.
TCACGCCGGCCCCTTCGATAGTGAAGACATGCGCAACATCGCGATCTACAACGACAAGATCATACATGCCACTACCGATGCGCGCCTGTTAGCGTTGGATGCGCGAACTGGCGAGAAGATCTGGGAAGCCGAAATCGCAGATGGTAGTGAGGGCTTTGGAAACTCTAGTGGCCCAATCGTGGCAGATGGGAAAGTCATACAAGGCCTACTGGGCTGCTCCCGATACATCGAGGATGACTGCTATATCAGCGCTTACGACGCCAACACCGGTGAGTTAGCCTGGCGCTTCAACACGATTGCCGAATCAGATCAGCCGGGCGGCGATACCTGGGGTGGAATCGAAGACTTGTTTCGCGCCGGCGGGGAAACCTGGATCACAGGCACCTATGATCCAGAGTTAAAGCTGACTTACTGGGGCACGGCACAACAGAAGCCGTGGATGCCCGCCAGCCGCTCGTTGTCCATCGATGATGCGGGTCTGTTTACCAACTCGACGGTTGCGGTAAATGTGGATAACGGAGAGTTGGACTGGTTTTTCCAGCACGTTCCTGCCGAAGCGCTAGATCTGGATGAAGTGTTTGAACGAGTGCTGATCGACCGTGGCGATGACAAGCTAGTGTTCTCAATCGGCAAGCACGGCATCCTCTGGAAGCATGACCGGGTATCTGGTGAGTTCATCTCCCATCAGGAAACCATCTTCCAGAACGCCTTTAGCAATATAGACCCTGAAACCGGTGCCGTGACCTATCGGCAGGATATTCAGAATGCGCAAATAAATGATTGGATCTCCGTGTGCCCATCAACAGCGGGCGGTAAAGACTGGCACTCAATGTCTTACCATGAACCGACTGCGAACCTGATTATCCCTCTTAGTCAATCCTGTTTGGAAATTGCTGCTAGGGAGGTGCCGTTGGTGCACGGGGCAGGCGGCACCGCCGCCAATCGTCGCTGGTTTGAGATGCCCGGCTCTGACGGCAATATGGGCAAACTCGCTGCTTATAATGTGGATACTATGAAAGAGATCTGGTCTTATGAGCAACGTGCAGCCTTTCTTACTGGCGTCCTCTCCACGGCGGGTAACGTGGCTTTTGTAGGCGACCTAGATCGTTATTTTCGTGCCCATGATGCTCGTACCGGTGAAGTCCTCTGGGAGACTCGCCTGGGCACCTCGGTGCAGGGGCACCCCGTTAGTTTTGCCATTGGCGATAAACAGTATATTGCCGTCACCACGGCGATGGGTGCGCGTGGCGTAAGCCCACGAACAGTGCCGAGAGTAGTGACCCCTGATGTGCGCCATCCGAGCAGTGGCAATGCACTGTATGTATTCAGCCTTGATAACTAGAAATTCTCGAGAGGATAGTATGCTATCGGTCATGGAGGAAGCGTTGGGCAGTAACCGACACTTTCGATTAGGCGCAGGAGTTACATGGGTTAAACTCTTACCGTCTTCGTGGACCCGCACATGAGTGGAGAAAACTCAACAGGGTTAAGCTCTAGTGTTGAAGAAGCAGAAAAGAGTAGCATCGGCCGCATCGAGTGGATTGACCTCAACGTCGGCGACGCGGCACGGAGCAAAGATTTCTACTGCAGAGTCATTGGCTGGAAGTCAACTGACGTAGAAATGGGAACCTACTCCGATTTCAATCTTAATCTGCCAGGCAACGGAGAGACTATTGCAGGCATTTGTCATGCACGGGGCATGAATGCCGACCTGCCTGCCCAGTGGCTAATGTACGTCAGAGTCGCCGATGTGGCGGCCAGCGCTGCCGAAGCCGAGCGACAAAAAGGAAAAGTTCTGGATGGACCCAGAAGAATGGGTGGCAGCAATTTTTGTGTCATCCAGGATCCTGACGGTGCCGTCATGGTGCTTATTTCAGATTAACGCCTTGCGAAGGGATAACAAGATGGGACGCATCGACTACATCTACCTAGCCAGAGAGAAACGCCAAGCGGTTGAAAGGGTAGACAAGGCTACCCTTGAAGCAGGAAAAGGTATGGTGGGTGATCGGTACTACCGGCTGGCCGAGGCCCACCTAAATAAAGAATTGCCGGTAATGCAGAACCATATCAGTCTTGTCGAGCGCGAAGCCTTGGATAAATTTCTATCAGCCCATTCTTTAACCAATGATTATGGGGAATTTCGACGCAGCATCATCACTTCGGGAGTCAGCCTCAATGCCCTCGTGGGGAAGCGCTTTGAACTCGGAAGCGCTAAACTTTTTGGCGTCGAGCTCTGCGCGCCTTGTGCTTATCTGGCTAGCATCATTCATCCTGCAGCACTTCCCGATCTGGAACTCAGCGCAGGTCTCCGCGCGACAGTGATTAGGTCAGGTGAGATCCAACTTGGCGACTCCTTGAAAGCTATTCCTACTTAAAGTTGAGTTAAGAAGCTTGGAAGTAAACATTAACAGGGGGTCTCAATGATTCTAAGACTGCTTATCGCGGCCATTGCTTTGAGCACCTTGACTACGGCAACCGGCCAGTCTTCACCTTATATCTTCGTCCTTGGCGTGGGTCAGGATGCCGGCTTCCCACAGGCTGGCTGCTATGAGCCCCGCTGCCTGCTGGCCTGGGAAGATGCGTCGCTGCGGCAGGAACCGACGGCCATTGCTGTCATTGATCGCGCCAGTGAATCAAGCTACCTGTTTGAGGCAACACCAGAATTTCGCGACCAGCTCTATCGGTTGAACCAGGAGGCATCCTTTCCTCTTGCGGGCATTTTTTTAACACACGCACACATTGGCCACTATACTGGCCTGATGCATCTGGGCAAAGAGGCGATGGGTACGCAGGGAATGCCTGTTTATGCGATGCCAAGAATGTTTAAATTTCTGTCCGGCAATGGCCCTTGGAGCCAGCTGGTTTCACTCGGCAACATCGATCTTCAGCGCCTTGAGCATGACACGCCCATTCGGATGGGCAAGCTCAGTATTACTCCATTTCTCGTCCCTCATCGGGACGAATATTCCGAAACTGTGGGCTATAGAATTGAGGGCCCCAACCGAACTGCGCTCTTTATTCCTGATATCAATAAGTGGGAAGACTGGGAGGTCAGTATTGTTGAGGCGTTGGAAGCGGTCAACTATGCGCTGATTGACGCCTCTTTTTTTGCCGATGGTGAACTTGGTAATCGCGATATGTCTCAGATCCCACATCCATTCGTGTCAGAGACCATGGCGCTGTTCGAGCAAAGCAGCGCAGAGGTACGCAATAAAATCTGGTTTATACATATGAACCAGTCCAACCCTCTTCTCAACCCGAACAGCGACGCCACTCGCCTGGTGCAGGATCGGGGGTTCAACGTCGCCCGAGAAGGCGTCAGGCTACCGCTCTAGTCGTGTTTACCTGAGAGTCCATACGGGCATCTGACTGTTAATTGTGCACGACGGTGAGACTGACTATGCTGCCTTTGGCGGCCCAGGTATCGTTTTGAGGTCTTTTCAATTTAGTCTGACAGAGTTATCTTCCGAGAAGCGATCCCTACATCCGTCTCTGTTCGCCAGGTCAACCCGATGAAAACACATCTTTTCTTACTGCCAGCCGTTTGCGCTGTCCTTTTCAGCCAGTCTGCAGCTGCAGATCACCGATCAAACTCGGGCTTCACAACATGGGGAGCCAACCAAGGAGACGGCGGTTACTACAGAGGGAGCTTTTATCGTCCAAACTACAGCGGAGATTTCGGTGGTGGCCGCTGGAACCAGCGCCATCGATGGGACAGGTGGGGCAACAAGCGGGGCTTTGTGAATCTGTCCTACAATAACTTTTATCCTCCGTACCGACCTTTTGGAGGCTTTAGCGGCCTCGATAGCAGCTTCGAAGGGACACTGATCGGGGGGCTTATGCTCGGATCCTTGCTCAATCAAGCCATCGCGAACCGGACTACTTCGAAAGGAGTCTACCGCAACCCGGCAGTGCGCACCCGAACCCTCATCTCTACTGGCCAGCCTGCCCGCTCACGCTCATTAATTTCAAGTAGCAGGCCGCGAAGCACTCTGATCAACAAGAACGGCAGAAGGCTACTCAGAGACCTCGAAGGAAAGTGTTATGAGCGAGCCGAAAATACTGCTGGAGAAGAGCTGAGGATCGAGCTGGAGCCTGCTGAATGCGCATACTGAATGCACTGGCTCAACTGACAAGCAAGACGTCTCCTGCCTCTATCCCCTCCTATCGCACTTGATTATGCTCATCGCAAGCGGTCCCGTTGCGTCCCACACCCCACCTGAGGGTGGTCCGAATTTCTGGATCTTTCCCTAGCCATGCGAAGCCGAAGGCCGATAATCGTGTGAATGGGAGGATATCAAGTCCTCGGAGAGCGTCTCCACGCAAGCTAGGAGTGTCTGAGACTTAGTTCAAACTGAGTGCAGCAGTTTTAGTTGTGGCTTTGTCCGCCGCTTGCGCAACTTCACCCACTAACCGGCGGCAAATCGTGCTCTATTCGGAAGCTGAAATGGTCAGAAAGGGGGAAGGCGCTTATCGTCAGATGCAGTCAGAATTACCTATGAGTAGTGACCCCCGCGAAATCACATACGTCCAGTGCGTTGCAGACCATGTGATAGCAGCCCTCGAACCGACACAGCAAGCCGCTTATCGTTGGGAAGTCACCGTGTTCGACAGTCCTCAAGCGAATGCCTTTGCTTTACCCGGAGGCAAGATTGGGATCTATACGGGGCTATTTGACGTGGCCTATAACCAGGATCAGCTCGCCGCTGTCATGGCGCACGAAGTAGGCCATGTGCTTGCCAAACATGGCAATGAAAGAGCCAGCAGGTCAGCATTACGTCGCGTTGGTATTGCTGCGGCGCGCGTGTTCGGTGCTTCAAACAATACCGTACAGTCCATCGATTTTGGCACTCAGCTTGGGCTGCAGCTGCCATTCGGCCGCGCCCTTGTGCCTGATTGCATACTCAGTGTAACAAACTTATGACGCGTACCGTCGCCGACTCCCTATTGCAAGAGTGCGCTCGCTGACGCCCAGTTCGGAACGCACCCCGAGGTGGTGCAGCCTAACTAAAGCAACGCAGCCCGGAGCAGCGCCCACAAACTGCGAAAACAAGCCCTAGTCGCGAACGTCCCGAGGTTTCCTGTCCATCAACCGGCGTTTGGGGGGTTGTGGAGCCTGTTTCCGGTGCATCTCAAACCCTCAACGCTCAGCCACCGGCAGAGGGCAACAGTTAGCAGCAGCATGGTGTCAGGCTGAAGCACGAACTCACGGCACTGCGGCTGCCAAGCTGGCTGCACAGAAACATTATTGCGCCGATCGAACTAATAGCATAGTAAATACTTTACTATATTATTGTTGCTCAAGATCACCTTTGCGGGCCTATCGGGCGCCATGGAAAAACATCTGTGTCACTGCTTGCAAATCCCAACATCTAGTGTTACCTTTCATCATGCAACACAGCATAGTGGTTTGATGTCGTTTTGCATTTGCCTGGGCGCCACCCCTCCACACCTCTTAGTTAGTGCCCAGGCTCTCCTTGAGATCCCCACCGCTGCCTGACTCGCGTGTGCAGGTAGCGGCTGGGGGGCTCTTACCACCGGTCGGCCGGACTCACTCAAGCGCTTCACCCAAACCTAAGAATCGACCGAGCCGTCAAACTCGCCTCATTAAATCGCCTTCGACAAGCGTAAATTGCACCACTGTATCTTGCCGTCATATCATCAGGTACGGTAATAGCCCCGCACGGGTCTGGCTTTGACCGGTAGCGTCTAAGAGGAATTGAGACTAATGATAATTTATGGCGTCGCGTTACTTTCCGTCAGTCTGATCCTAGGCATGCTAACCGGCGAAGCGCTGGGCGTGATATTGGGAGTTGATGCCAACGTTGGCGGAGTGGGCATCGCCATGTTGTTTCTGGTATTCGCCAGCAATTCAGCATCATTCAGGGCCCTGACGGCAGGGGCCGCTGGCGAGGGCATCAAATTCTGGAGCGCCATGTACATTCCGATCGTCGTGGCAATGGCCGCCCAACAGAATGTTGCTGCCGCTACTGATGGAGGCATGCTGGCCCTGATCGCCGGAATGGCGGCGGTTTTCGTAAGTTTTGCTCTGGTTCCTGTCATCAGCCGCTTGGGCGGCAGTGACAGCGACGCTGTCTCTAAGAGGGAGACACAATAGTGGAACTCATCGAGTCAGTATTTATCCGCAATAACCTCATCGTCGCCTTTGCGGTGGTCGGCATCACGATCTGGGTCTCCTACCTCGCTGCCGACAAGCTCACCCATGGCCGAATTCATGGCTCGGCAATCGCTATCGCGCTCGGCCTCGTCGCCGCCTATTTTGGCGGAGTGTCCACAGGCGGCACCCGTGGTGCCGCAGATATCGCACTGCTTGGCGGCATAGGCCTGATGGGCGGCGGCATGATGCGTGATTTTGCGATCGTCGCGACAGCTTTCGGCGTCCAACTCGGTGAATTGAAAAAAGCAGGGCTAGCCGGCGTAATTTCTATTTTTGCGGGCGTCGTGGTGTCTTTCGTCATTGGCGCCGCTGTGGCAATCCTGTTTGGCTATACAGATCCGGCGGCCATTACCACCATCGGAGCCGGCGCGGTGACTTATATCGTCGGCCCCGTAACCGGCGAAGCCATCGGCGCCAGCGACGCCGTTATCACGCTTAGTGTTGCTGCCGGGCTTGTGAAATCTATCCTGGTCATGATCGGCACACCGATGGTTGCGGGCGCGATTAGGCTTAATAACCCGCAGTCCGCTATGGTGTTCGGCGGTCTTATGGGAACCACCAGCGGAGTTGCAGCGGGCCTCGCGGCGACCGACCCCAAATTGGTTCCCTATGGCGCAATGACAGCCACCTTCTATACCGGAGTAGGCTGTTTAATGGGCCCCTCTGTTTTGTACTTCCTGGTCAGCGCGCTGGTTTAGTCGCGGACTGTCCCCTGTCTAAGATTCAAGTAGATAACAATGAAAAGAGACGCCTTTCCAAACCTGCACCCTGACAACAGCAAAATCGCTCTGGTCGAGGGCGATAGTACTTTTACCTATTCCGAAGTCGACCGGAGAGCCAATCTGTTTGCCTCAGGTCTGCTGTCAGACACAAGTGATCTGAATGAGGAACGGATCGCGTTTTTTCTGCCCGCCTCTATCAACTACGTTACTGTCATGCACGGCGTCTGGCGCGCTGGTGGTATTGCGGTCCCGCTCAACGTTGCATCAGCTGTCATGGAGCTAGAGCACTACTTGAGCTGTGCAAGCGTCACGCGACTAATCGCCAATCCTGAGTCTCATGAAACGCTGGCTCCACTGTGCCACAAGTTGGAGATCAGGTTACTGAGCGTCGACGAGGTCATGGCTACAACTGCTGCCGAGCTCCCCCACGTCTCAGAAGATCGCCGGGCTATGATGCTTTTTACCAGCGGCACCACAAACAAACCTAAAGGAGTGGTCAGCACTCACAAAACCATCAAGGCTCAGATCACGACTCTGATCGAGGCCTGGGCATGGAGCAGAGAGGATGTCATTCCGCTGTTTCTGCCACTGCATCATATTCATGGCATTGTAAATATTCTTAGCTGTGGCTTGTGGGCAGGTGCCACAGTACATCTGTTTGCTAAATTTGATATCCCCCGCATCACAGAACAAGTGGCATCTGGCACCTATAATGTTTTCATGGCAGTGCCCACGATCTATGTAAAATTAATTCAGTACTTTGACAACATTGGACAGGAGCAGGTCCGGTCCATCTGTGACGGATTTAACGCCATGCGGCTAAATATCTCTGGGTCAGCAGCCTGCCCGGTAAAGCTGTTTAATCAATGGCAGGAGTTAACTGGCCAGGTTTTGCTAGAGCGCTACGGCATGACGGAGATAGGTATGGGGATTTCAAACCCTTATGCCGGCGAACGCAGGGCTGGCTGCGTTGGCCAGCCACTGCCCGGTGTACAGGTGCAGCTGTTTGATGAGAATGACTCACCAATTACAGCCGAGGAAACGCCCGGTGAAATCAGGATACAGGGCAATAATGTATTCCTCGAATACTGGGACAATCCCAAAGCGACTGGGGAGTCATTCAAAGACGGCTGGTTCTGTACAGGTGACGTTGCGGTACTTGAAGACGACTATTATCGGATCATGGGCCGTTCATCCGTAGACATTATCAAGTCTGGCGGCTACAAGCTTTCGGCCCTTGAGATCGAAGGTGTTCTGCTTACCCATGAAGCCATCGCTGAAGTTGCCGTTATCGGCGTTGCAGACGACACCTGGGGAGAAGCCGTGACTGCTTTCGTCGCGCTCAAACCGGCCTCCAGTCTCGACTATGAACAGCTGAAAAACTGGTGTGAAGGAAAAATGTCCTCCTACAAAATCCCCAAAGCACTGAAGTTTGTCGAAGCTTTGCCCAGGAATGCGATGGGTAAAGTCACCAAGCCCGCACTGCACGAGCTGCTCTAGTTAGCCATCAGCAGCTTTATTCACGGGCATCAGGCCAGGTGTTACCGGGGGGCTCTGCCCGGCTTACTCAAAAAAGGTAAGTGCTGAGCAGTGCCTGACTTGGTATCATTGTTACTGCTCGCAGTCCTTTTGACTGTCTCATTTACCGTCAAAGAGTAAGCGCTTGTTTTGAATACCGAGTTCCTAGGTAAAACCGTTTCAGGTCCCTTTACCATCCCCTCCGGCATCGTGACCTGCTCAGCTAATATCATTCAGCGCTTTTTCGATCTGGTACCAGAAGTGGGGGTTCTTACCACCAAGAGTATCGGGCCAGAACCCAGGCTCGGGTATCGAGAACCCGTTCTAACCCAATATCAGCCGGGCAGTTTCACCAATGCGGTCGGCCTCACCAATCCGGGTGCGGAACGCTCGGCTGAGCTTTTGGCGGCATTGGAGGTTCCTGAGGACAAATTCCTGCTCATTTCGATTTTCGGGGGAAGCGTTTCAGAATACGTAGAGGTCGCAAAAATTCTTGCGCCCCATGGAGATGGGCTCGAGCTCAACCTGTCCTGCCCACATGCAAAAGGCTACGGTATGGCGATGGGTCAGGATCCGGACCTAGTCAGAGAAATCGTCAGTGCGGTGAAAGAGGCAGTGGACATTCCCGTTGTCGCCAAACTCACACCTAACGTGCCGAATATTGCGGACATTGCCGCTGCCGCCATTCAGGGCGGGGCCGACGGTTTGTGCGCCATTAATACAATGGGACCCGAATGCTATGAGAGCCACGGGCATCCTGTTCTGACCAACGGCAAAGGAGGCGTGTCGGGCAAAGATATTCTGCCAAGAGCACTGGAATGCGTGCGCGAAATAGCCGGGGTCACTGACAAGCCCGTTGTCGCTTGTGGTGGCATCAGCAGTGCCAGCAATGTACGTGACACCTTCGAGGCAGGCGCTTCGATTGTTGGCATTGGCTCTGCGCTGATCGGCATGACAACCAACCAAATAGCCGACTATTTCAGAACACTGACCTGCGATCTGGAGGGCAAATCCGAGCAAGCGGAAGCGCTGGTCAGATACGACATCGATATGGGTTTCAGACCAGTGACGCTTGTTGACAACAAACGCATTACCGATGATATCTGCATTCTGCGCTTCGACAGAAAAATCGATATTGAAGCAGGCCAATTCATCTTCCTCTGGATCCCGGGCCTAGGCGAGAAGCCATTCTCCGCGCTCACCGATGACCCTTTCCAGCTGGCAGTAATCAATCTCGGCGAATTCACTGAAGAGTTGATGACTCTTGAACCCGGAACGGAAGCCTATGTCAGAGGCCCTCACGGCAACGCGGTTAAGCCGGCGCCCGGCGCCAAAATCATGGCAGTTGCTGGAGGCACTGGTCTGGCAGCGGTCTATCAGTTGGCCCGGGATTTCGGGAATACCGAGATATTCTTCGGTGCGCGCAGTGCGGAGCGACTTTACTTCCTTGAAGAAAGCAAAGATGTCAGTGAATTGCATATCGCCACCGATGATGGCAGCCGTGGTCACCACGGAGTCATTACAGAACTGCTCGAACAGCGGCTCGTGCAACTCTCTGAAGAAGAACTGGGCAATCTCGTCTTCTACAACTGCGGACCGGCGCCCATGGTACGGGCAGCTGAAGCAGTTGAACGGCGATTCTGCAGCCCGGACCGGATTTATAATGCAATTGATTACTGGACCAAGTGTGGTGTGGGGATCTGCGGCGCCTGTGACGCTCCGGATGGACGCCGACTCTGTGTTGACGGGCCTTTCCTCGACGCCAGTGATCGAGACAAAAGTCTTTGTGCAACCGACAACTGAATACAAGACTCCGCAGTTCCGATGCCGTCAGCGCTCGCCCTCGGCTTGTTGAGAGCCTTCTATCATAAAACATGTTAGTTTTGATTTTTCAAAGCTAGTGGGCCCGCGCGATCAGCGCGGCCTGTTAACCGATCCGGGCAATGATTTCTCCGACGACGGTCGGCCAATCTAGGGGGTGATATGAGGCCAAATCTCTTGAGCAAAATACTTTTTGTTGTGACAGCTGTGGCGCTTTTCTCTTCTGCGCAGATCCTAGCCGATGTCGAGCGTGCACGGCTGGATGCAGTTGCAGCTGATTTGCAAGCCAGAATTGACGAAGGCAAGCTGTCTGGTGCGGTGGTGATGGTAGCTCAGGAGGGAGAGGTGCTGATGCACGAAGCCCTGGGTTACCAAAATGTCGAAGATCAGGTGCCCATGAGTACAGACACCATCTTCCGAATCTTCTCCATGACCAAACCCGTCACTGGGACAGCCTTGATGATGTTGTGGGACGAGGGTAAATTCCAGCTCGACGATCCGGTTGAGATGCATCTGCCCGAACTAGCAGGCATGCAGGTCTTCGTCGAGCAAAATGAGGACGGTAGCTGGGTTACTGAACCTGCGGAGCATCCAATGACCGTGCGGGAACTGATGAGTCACACCGGAGGGCTGGCCTATACGCCACCGCTCAGTCAGGGGCCGGTAGCCGAAGCCTATGCCAAAGCAGGCATCATGAATCTGACGGGCGCCACGCTGGCAGAATCTATGCCCGCACTGAGAGATATCCCGCTTTTTTACCAACCGGGAAGCCAATGGGTCTACAGCATCTCTGTTGATGTCCAGGGCTTTATGGTTGAACGCCTTTCCGGCATGCGCTTTGGCGAATTTCTGGAGACACGGATTTTCCAGCCGCTGGGAATGGTTGATACCGGGTTCTCCGTCAAACCGGAGAATGCCGCTCGGCTGTCTCGGCAGTATGCGCCGAATAATGATGGCACTCTGCGCCGCACCGACAATCGCCCGGGTCTCGCGAACTTTGATTTCCTCAGCCCTCCTAAATTTGAGTCCGGTGGCGGCGGGCTGACCTCTACCGCTACGGACTACATGAAGTTTGTTCAAATGCACCTCAACGACGGCGAGCTGAATGGCGTCAGAATTCTGTCCGAGGCCGCGGTGGCACAAATGAGGGCCAATCAGCTCCCGAAGGCGGTGGCGAATATCGGTCAACTGTATCCAGGTAACGTTTTTGGGCTGGATTTTTGATGCCCTTTTCAGGGATACCCCACTTGGCCATGTTGGGCACATATATATGCCCATATAGATGTGAATATAAGTGCATATTTGGCCATATTTGACCAG
>JASMER010000049.1 GCA_030752195.1 Gammaproteobacteria bacterium | reverse complement strand
GAGCTAGAAGTGGAAATGATCGATTCGTCTTGTTGCGGTATGGCCGGGTCTTTTGGCTTTGAGGCGGAGCACTATGACGACAGCATGGCGATGGCTGAGTTAAGTCTGTTGCCAGCTCTTGAGAAAGTAGATGCAGCCACGCTGGTGGTAGCCGATGGCACCAGTTGCCGGAGTCAAATATTGCATGGAGCCGGTCACCGAGCTCTGCATGTTGCCAGAGTCCTGCAAATGGCGCTGGACAGTTGAGCGTACTTCTTCCCCGTCAGATAAGCCCTAGTCCCCACATCACACACACAGTGATAAAAGAGACGATGCCCCCCACCAGGGTTGCACCGCCATAGCTGAACACGGCGTCGGTTACGCTGAGCTTCGAAAGAGACGTACAGACCCAAAAATAACTGCTGTTCACGTACTTGATAATGACGGAACCACTCGCTCCTGCCAGCATGGCCGCTTCCGGTGAGAGAGCGAGATTACCAAGCATTGGAGAGACCAGCGATGCCGCGGTGATAACTCCTACGGTTGTTGAGCCGGTAATCATATTGCCAATAATGCCTATGACGAAAGGCAACAAAATTGCTGGCAGACCATAGTCACTAAAGAATGCTGCGATGAAGTCTACCGCCGGCGTTCCTCTCAGAATCGCACTGAGCGATCCTCCAAGGCCTGTCACCACGAGAATCATAGCAGAGGTTTTCAGGGCAGCTTCTACCCAGGCATCTTTGGCATTTTCGCGATCTTTCGGGTTCTTAATATTGCGAAATGCCAGCCATACCCCGAAGGACAGGGCTATCACTGGCCATCCCAGGTATAGAAATACCGTACGCAGCATATGTCCGTCAGGAAACGCCAGCGTCACGACGCTCTGCGCACCAATCAAGAGAATGGGGACTACGATTGGTAAATAGGAGCTTAAGGTGCTCGGCAACTCCTGCGGAGCGTTCTGGTCAAGGTCATCGACGGTGACGCCCTGGAATTCGTCGCTCGGCGGTGTGTTGACGCGAGTACCGGCAAACAGTATTCCCCATGCCCAGCAAGCCAAAGAGCCAAATAGACAGGCTATGCTGCCATAGATGATGGTCTTGCCGATATCTGCGCCGACCAGCGCGGCGGCAGCAAGTGGTCCGGGTGTCGGTGGCACAATGGCATGGGTCAATTGCAGAGCGCCGACGAGGCCAGTGGACATAACAGCAATGCTCACTCCCATGGTTTTGGCCGCCGAGTGAACGAGCGGATTGAGAATCACATAAGCGACATCGGAAAAAATCGCGACGCCGATAATAAATCCGGTCAGGGTGAGGGCCAGCGGCATCCGCTGTGAGCCGACTAGATTAACCATCGAACGGGTGATCACCTGAATTGCCCCAGTGTGTTTCAGGGCTTCAGCAATGATTGAGCCCAGTACAATAACAACTCCAATCGAGCCCAAGGTGTTCCCGAAACCGTTCTCAAATGCGTCAATAAAGTTGTTCTGCTGGATTCCCGGCAAGATGCCAAAGAGGAGGATCGGGATAAGAAGCGCAAAAAAGACGTGCCACTTCCATCTGGCGATCAGAAATAGCAGCAGAAAGACGATAGCAGTGAAGCCCAGCAGTGAGGCGGCGGCGTCGGTATTGACCGCGGTGGCAGAATCCATAAGTATCTCCGGTGATTGTTATCGGGATTATTTAGAGATATTTAGTTTTTGCTGAGCATATCCATTGCGCTTTTAACGCCTCCCGGTTGATGGGGAAAATCCGCTATTTTCAGACCCATTTCCACACCACTCAGCGTGCCCATCAGCATAAGGTCATTGAAGTCACCAATGTGGCCAATGCGGAAGATCCTGTTTTTCAGTTTGCCAAGACCGGTACCCAGTGACATGTTGAATCGCTCGAGAACAATTGTTCTTAAATCGTCCGCGTCGAATCCCTCGGGGACAAAGACCGCTGTTGTTGATTTGCAATATTCCTCTGAATTCATGCAGACATTTTCCAGCCCCCAGGCATTGACTGCTGCACGGGTGGCTGCGGCCAGACGAGAGTGACGTGCAAATACTTTGTCGAGCCCCTCTGCAAGCAACAAATTCAACGCTTCATCAAGACCGTACAGAAGGTTGGTACTGGGCGTGTAGGGAAAATAGCCTTTGGCGTTATTGCTCGCCATGGCCTCCCACTGCCAGTAGGAGTGGAGGCTCTGATTGACCTTTGAGCGCGCTAGTGCTTTCTCACTGACTGCATTGAAGCTCAATCCCGGCGGCAGCATTAGCCCCTTCTGTGAGGCGCTGACCGTTACATCTACTCCCCAGTCATCATGTAGAAATTCTGTGCAAGCGAGAGAGGATACTGCATCTACCATGAGTAAAGCAGGGTGTCTTGCTTTGTCTATCGCGCGCCTTATATCGCTGATTCGACTGGTGACACCGGTCGACGTTTCCGTATGGACAGCCAGAACGGCCTGTATTTCATGCTTGCTGTCCTGTGACAGCTCTTCTTCCACTACTGACGGATCGACCCCGTGACGCCAGTCTCCCGGTATCCATAATATATGAAGCCCCAGCTTTTCAGCGACTTCTTTCCAAAGAGTGGCGAAGTGTCCGGTTTCAAAAGCAAGTACTTTATCTCCTGGTGACAGGCAATTAAGCAGGGCGCATTCCCACCCACCGGTACCGGAAGCCGGATAGATAAAAATGGAAGATTCAGTGTTGAATACGGGCGCGAGCTTCTCCATTAATCTGAAAGTCAGGGCCGGGAATTCTGGGCCACGGTGATCAATGACCGGCTGAGCCATGGCCCTGAGCACACTTTCCGGAACATTAGAGGGTCCGGGGATTTGCAGAAAATGGCGGCCGGGCTGATAGGCTCCATCAATACTCATAAATCTCTTGCTACTCTCGCTGAAGGTTCCTAATGTCCCGGGCGGTATTCCCGCTCCAGGTTGGTTTCTATGTCGTCACGATAGAACAGGACATCACGAAATTCGCCATTTGCATACATTTCTGCCTGATCGTCAAAATGCGGGGATTCGGGATCGCTTTGCAAGCCGCCAACTGTAATGGCTTTGGCTCTTAACGGACGGCCAAACTCTACGGCTGCGACAAAGCTGTTGCCACTGGTGCCGTACATTCGTCGGGTGCCTGGATAGGTACGCGCGCCGAATGAAGCCAGTGCTCCCCACCTGCCTGAGGCAAAACCGACCGGAACGCTTGGCGCATTGTCGTCAAAACTCTGCACCAGATCTCCGGTGATGCGCTGATAGCGATTAATCTCTCCCCAGGGGACCTGCCATGAACCAAAATCCTGAGACAGTGTCTCGGCTGCCTGATTCAGTGCGCCGAGAAGTTGATTCGGGGTCGCATTATTCACCATGTAGTCATAAATATTGATGTCCGCCGCCGTGGCATCGGCCCGGACCATTTCCATGAGTGCTTCAGCCCAATAAACAGCCAGAGATGTTTCAACCGAATCCACGCCAGAGTTCTTGTCCCAACCTCTAAGTAAATCAATGTAATCGAGAATCTCCCCGGTGACTGTGCTCTGCAGCTGCACGGCGTTTCCGTCTTCATCGATAATGCTCGGGCTGTCCACTGCAGTAATGAGCAAAAGTCTGGGAATCAGATCATCAAAAAACGGCAAGGCCGGATCATAAGCTGCCTCGATTAACGAATCGAGCGTGAAATCGTCCTTGCCCTGCAGGACTCGCACAGCATGAACACCTCGAGGATTTTCAGGATTATTCGCCATGTAGGCAGGATAATCTGCCGGTTCCGGGCTGTTTCCGGGGCCCGCGGCATTGAATGGTGTGTTGTTCGTGTTTTGAATCCAGCCACTGTCTGGATTGAATACGCTGATCATTTCACTGACTGCGTGCAGAGGTCCCCAGTCGGTTGCCGGGTTACTGCCATCAAGCGGACTGTTCCAGTCGAAATTTGGGTCTCTTTTGGGAATAAAGTTGCCGTGCCAGTAGGCAATATTGCCCTCACTGTCTGCATACACCGTGTTGTTGGAAGAATTGGTGCGCAGCTCCATGGTGGTGGCAAATTCTTCATAGTTGCTGGATTTGGTTCTGCCATAGGACTGTGCCAGCGCCTTGACCGGCTCTTGCATCAGGCTGATGGATACCCAGTTGCCATTTTCCTCCCGAATGATCGGTCCGTGATGGGTGTAATAGGCAGTGACTTCAATTTCCGACATCGCATCCCCGTCACGAAAGGGGAGACTGATCAGTTTTTCCTCGAGACGCCGCAATTCGTCTCCGTACTGATAGTAGTAAGCGTCCTCCTGCTGGACGATAGTCTCGAGATATTCATCGATCGCATCGGCTCTGCTTGAGGTGTGCATCCATCCGGTATTCTCGTTGAAACCCTGATAGATAAAAAATTGACCCCAGGTAACCGCGCCGTATGCGTTCAGCCCTTCCTCGCTCACCATATGCAATTCCGAGCGGAAGAAAAATGAAGTGTGAGGATTGATTAAAAACAGCGCGTTCCCGTTCGTCGTGTTCTTAGGCGCAATCGAGAAGCCGTTAGACCCTCTTGGCTCTCCGTCAAAAAGGTCTTCTGCCGCGGCTACCATTGATGTTGGGTCATAGAAATCTTGCAGTCGGCTGATATTTACTCGCTCGATGTCGCCACCAATGCTTCCTTCCGAGAATGTGAGCGCCATCCACGGTTCGAATTTTTTGATTACTCGGGGTTCGACATCAGGGTGCGTGTACAGGTAGTAGTTAAGACCATCTGCAAATGCGATCATCAAGTCTATGAGCCAGGCAGGGCTGGCCTCAAATTGTGCCTGCATCTCAACCGGGTCGATAAACAGCTTCATGCGAAGATCCCGGTAAAGCTGTGTTTCTCCTTCCGCTTCAGCCAGCCTGCCCATGGCGTTGATGTAGTTTGTCTCCAGCCGATAAAAGTCATCTTCGGCTTGGGCGTAGAGTGTGCCGAAGACAGTGTCAGCGTCGGTCACGCCATAGATATGGGCAATACCCCAAGTGTCCCTCAGGATAGTGACTTTGTCAGCGGTGGTTTCCCAGCGGGCGATCTCTTCATCCGAAAACAGGGGTGCAGACGTGCTGGTTTCTGTCAGATTTTCTGTCGGGTTGCGGTCATCCTGCCCGCAGCCAATGAGCGCAAAACCGAGAAGTGTGACTGCAATAAAGTTTTTTACCGGCATAACCGCCTCCGACTGTCTGATTTTCGTTAGTTTTGTACTGAGACCCTGACCCCATCCACCCAGGTCTCTTGCACCTGAGTTTGCCACATCTGAGTAGGAGGCTGCGTGAAAATATCCCGGTCGAGCAGGATGAAATCGGCTTTTTTGCCGGGCTCCAGGGTACCAAGATGTGCTTCTTGGTGTCCTGCGTAGGCGGCATCGATGGTGAAGCTCGCCAGGGCTTCTTCGAGCGTCATGCGCTCCTCACCATACCAGCCACCCGCTGGCTTACTCTGCTGATCCTGGCGTGTGACGGAGGCATGCAGACCATAAAACGGGTTTGGGTGCTCAACCGGAAAATCGGAACCATTGGCAATACGGGCTCCGGAGTCCAGAAGCTTTCGCCAGGCATAAGCACCCTGAATTCGCACTGGGCCGAGTCGGTCTTCTGCCATATTCTTGTCGGAAGTAGCGTGAGTCGCCTGCATCGAAGGGATCACGCCGAGCTCAGCAAATCTGATAATGTCTTCGTAGCGCAAAATTTGCGCGTGTTCGACGCGATGGCGCCGATCTTTGGAGTCAGTTTCCCTGACCAGTCTTTCATAGTTATCAAGGACTCGCATATTGGCATCATCACCAATGGCGTGAGTGGCTACCTGAAAGTCCGCGTTCATTGCGGCGCGAATCAAATACTCTAAGCGTTCGTCGTTATAACGCAATAAACCGCGATAGCCAGGCGAGTCATGGTAATCTTCGATCAGCGCGGCACCGCGGCTCCCCAGGGCTCCGTCTGCCACCACCTTGACGCTCTCAATTGCAAGTGTCATGTCTTCACTGTGAAAAAAACCTTCTGCCAAGCGGTCCTGATAGAGAGGGTCAGAGGCTGCAATCATCGCATAAACGCGAATAGGCAGGGGTGCCTCGCTCACCAGTTCCTTATATGCAGCGATCGTGCTGCTGCCGATACCGGCATCATGAACACTGGTAATGCCATAAGTCGCCAGGGAATTTAGGGCGATAGTGAGAGCAACTTTCTCCTCTTCGAAAGACGTGCCCGGGATCTGCTCACGGATGTAGGACATAGCGGTATCGACAAATACCCCGGTTGCCTTGCCGTCCTCATCGCGGATGATTTGTCCACCTACAGGATCTTCTGTGTCATCACTGATGCCGGCCAGTTCCATCGCCAGCGAATTTGCCCAAGCGGCGTGGCCGTCAACTCGGATGAGCCACACCGGCCGGTCATTGACGACAGCGTCAAGGCTGCTTGCTTGGGGAAATTCATTGGTATCCCATAGCACCTGATTCCAACCCCGACCCTGTATCCATTCGACAGCGGGATTGGCTTGCGCAAAATCTAGTACACGCTCGGAGGCTTCAGATTCTGATACCGCACCGACCAGGTCGACCCGCAGTAGCGAAAGCCCGTAAGACAGGACATGGCCATGCGCATCTATTAGGCCCGGAATCATGGTTTGACCGTTTCCATCAATGCGACTGTCAAGCTCTTGAGGCAGAGGGTCCGATTCGTCGTAAATGGCGTCAATCCTGTCATCAGTAAACTGAATAGCTGAAAACCGCAGTAGTTGAAAATCCCGGTCTAGCGTGTAGCCGTTCACATTAAAGTAAAGAGTGGTTTCGGCCACTGTCGTCGAGCAAAGCAGTGACATGAGCAAAGCAGTCAGTTTTTTCATGATCAGTTGTCAGGAATAGTGTCCACGTTCCATACGGAATCTGTTGGGCGAGTCTACCATAGCGCTTTCGGCTGCGAACGTATCGATAAGCGGTTTGTCATCACGATTCCGGATCTTAAGCAAGAACCGAGCGCGATCTAGTTGTTGATAGTAAGACGACCACTCTGTGAGAGTGTCTGGTCGTTTGACTTCCTCAGACATAAAAAACCCGGCTTCTTGACGCAGCCGGGTTTTGAGTGTCGAGGGCAGGTTTATCCGCCGCCCGGATTGCCGGCTTCAACGTACCGGTAGAAACCAAAAAACATTTCCTGCCAAGTCTGTTCACCCCATGACAAGGTCTGTGAAGCATCTGGATTAGAAGGATTGAATTCGGAGTTGTCGAAAGTGCCAGTAAATACCATTTCGGTTCCTGCAGGTACGAACTTGGGATCTTTAAAGTCGTACACTTTTTGCCAGTTGAACTGGTAGTTAGGAACGTTCAGCACCTCTTCACTTGAGCCATCTGGGTAGACCAGAGTGAAATTGGCGTCATGTCCCCGGTAGTGCATGTGGGGGCCCAGCATGGTGATATAGGAATCCTTTCTGAACTTTGCCGTTGCCACCATCTCGTGTCGCTGCGCGAAGGGCGGGATGTTGATATCCAAATCCGCCGCAGATCCGCCTAGAACCTGACGCTCTGGCTCTTCATCCCACAAATAAAGAGCGATCTCTGAGGCGTCTGTCGTTTCTTTACCAGAGGTGGTGTAGTGAAGCTGGAGAAAGAGTCCTCCGCCGGCCTTCAGTGGGAACCCCGAGTTCCCTGGGTAGGTATTAATCTCGTTGCCCGGAGCATAAGCGCCCAGACCGATGCCTTGATTGAGAATCTCAAACTGGTTCATACCGTTGGGGCCATAGGCAAAAGCGATTATATGGTGAAGAACGGTTGGATCGCCCGCCTCAAATTCGACCGCCTTGACCCAAATATCTTCTTCGAGATCCAGTGCAAGCGGTATGTTGCGATAGTCCTGAACACCGGTGGCCGGGATCTGCTGAGGAGGAATCGGAATAACCATGTCCGGGTCGCCGTAGGCCCACTTTACCAATTCAGGAGAATGTTCAGCGAGAGGATCGTTATTGTCTGTGTTTTTCGCCCCTTTCTCGATCCAGTTCACCAGCGTCTGGGTCTCTTCAACGGTAATGTGGGCAACATCGCGAAAGTCGTGAACATAATCGTTGTCAATTTGGCCCGGGGGCATGCGCTTGGTGTAGAGAACCTCGCGGATCATAGGAGACCAGCCCTGAACCATCTGATGGCTGTTCATGGCGAAGGGTGCGATCCCACCTTCCATGTGACAACTCACACAACGCTCTTTCAGGATCGGTGCGACGTCATTGGCGTAAGAAACATCTTCGACGGCTGCCAGAGTGATCAAGGCGCCTCTCGATGAGGTTTCCTTGGCAGTGATGTTCTCGCCTGCCAGAAACTGGGTAAGCGCGTCAGCCGCATAGTGTTCCGAAGCTCGTCGAGATCTGCTGTCCTTAGCCCAGCGATCATTGAGGGCCCCGCGGAAGACCAGTTGAAGCGCAGCTGGATCAATAATGACTACGTCGGTTGCGCGTTCAATGCCTAGTTCGCGGGCCACCAGTTGTGAGTCATCCATCAGAATCGGAAGATCGATGTCCGCATCTTCTGCAATTTCCCGAATTTCTGACTTGTCAGTTTCACCTGTGGCGTCGATGAAATAAAAACCGACGTTTTGGCCTTCGAACTGTTTGCTGACGTCGGCCAGATCTGAGGCAGCACGCCGAACGTCTCTGCTATCCTCATGGGCCATGAGCAAGATGGCATCGAAATTGGCCTGACGACTCAGTTGAAAAAATTTCCCGTGCTGGTCGATCAAGGAAAAGTCGCTGATGCGCTCGCTCGCAATAATCGGGGTGCTTGCCAAGGTCGCTGCAGCAATGGCTACAGCCAGTCTGAGCAGGGCTAAAACTCTAAGCATGTCGAACTCCCAGTAATACTTGATATAGTATTGATTACGGATCCTAAGCTCTATGCGATGACTGGGCATCCTAAAAATTAAAAAGTCCTTTAATTTCAATAATTGAGCAGATTTTTCTTCAAATTATGGAAGTTTTTCGTCGCTTTGAAGCTGGTTCAGATGTGAGGGCCGCCATCAACCACAAGGTGCTTTCAAAGATTGCCACAGTTGCGATGGCTTGATCGCCCGCTGGCAACTTCTAAAGCTATGCTCGGACGGTCGCGGGCTGAAATGCTTGACCTGGATTCATGCCTACCTTTCTTGACGCTTCGATCCCGGCTGCAGAAATGCGAGAATAGGCAGAATTAATGAAGATGCTGTTAACACAATCATGTACCTCAAGAAGCGCGTTTTGAGCCATAACTCTCTGCGTTCTGCCAAGGCTTGCGCCCTCATGGTGTCCTACCTAGTCACCTTTCCTGCCGAGTCACAGATCTATCGGTTCGGCCACTGCCTGTTCGGATGCCCAGAAGGCTTGAGTGGCAACCAGACTCTGGTGAGATCTGCTTATACCTTGTTGTATGACGAAAATAAAAAATCGGCAGTCTGGGCAGCGTATAAAGTGACGGCCGGTTCAATTGGCATTGCTTCCAGTTTATCGCGCGATCTGATCAAGGATGACTGGGTTTCGGAAGCGCTTACCGCTGGAGACCTGGCGGGGCTGGCGGAGCAAGAATATGTACGTTCACAACATGTGCCACTGGTCAGTTTTGCGGGAACTCCCTACTGGAAAGAAGTCAACTTC
>JASMER010000048.1 GCA_030752195.1 Gammaproteobacteria bacterium | reverse complement strand
CATCATGATATTCAAGCCTGATTTTCGTACTTCCCAGACTGCGGCTTGAAATTCCGTATCAGTGGCTTCGATCACGGCATCAGGAAACCCAAGATCTCCCATCAACTCATTGAGTTGACACAGACACTGTAACTGCTCACCTAGATCCGCACCGGCAAATTCAACCAGCAAGAGCGCCTGCGGCTCTCCTTTTACAAATCGCCCGACCGTTGGTGCAAACAACGGAATGTCCCGCGCCAGATCAATCATCGTGCGGTCAACCAGTTCAACAGCCGCCGGATTGAGTTTCACAATGTGCTGCGTGCAATCCATTGCCGAATAAAAACTCGGGAAGTGGCAGATGCCAAGAACCTTATGCGAAGGCAGGGGTTGCAGATCGAGATGAATACGCTGAAAGAAACCCAGCGTGCCTTCAGAACCTACCAGAAGCTGGCCAAAATTAGGCTGCTTCTGAATCAGTGCGTCAATATTATAGCCACCCACTCTCCGGAGCAGATCGGGAAATCGATCGGTAATTTCCTCGGCCTCGCGCTTTCCCAGATCCAGGAGCCCTCTCAGTAAATAGTCCGGAATAGCGGGCGTCAGCACACTGCTATTTGATGGCCCGAAATGAACCTTACTGCCGTCAGCGAGCAGGGCCTCGACGCTGCGCACGTTGTGCACCATATTGCCGTAACGAATCGAGCGAGCCCCGCAGCTGTTATTTCCGGTCATGCCGCCTATGGTCGCGCGATTTGCCGTGGAGACATCAACCGGATAGAACAATCCATGAGGCTTGAGGAAACGATTGAGATGATCCAGCACCATGCCTGGCTGGACACATGCAGTACGTCCCTTCGGGTCGAATGTCTGTAACTGATTGAGATGACTAGTGGTATCAAGAACAAGTGCCTCGCCAACTGTCTGGCCATTCTGTGAGGTTCCGCCTCCTCTGGGCAGTAGAGGCACCCCGTATTCAGAAGCGAGCTGCACCGCAGCTTCTACATCCTCATCTCCAGCCGGAATGACAACGCCAATGGGCGTTAACTGATAGATCGAGGCGTCGGTGCTGTACCTGCCCCGACTGAACGCATCAAACAAGACTTCGCCTCGAAGGTTGTCTCGTAATCGACGCTGTAAGGTATTTAGCGAATCATTGATCAAGGCTTTCTCACGAAATATTCATCGCTGACTTCAGAACATTTGTTATCGAACCTATTTCTGACAAAGCGTCCACAATGCGATTACAGTCTTCGCCAGGTCAGGGTGGCCGTCGTTCGGCCGTCAGAGTTTTTTAACGAAAGTCGCAGAAGGTCGCCTTCGAACTCATAAAAGCGGACATTATCCCCGCCAACCCAACCGGGCATGAGGGGCGAGCCCTCTACGTGGTGAATGACAATTTTCTTCTCGTCATCTACCGTGACCTTGCCCCAATAGGCAAAACCTCCAGTCAGCCTGCTGCCAGCTTCGCGCTCACGCTCTGGCAGGCCGCTTGGCATCCCAAGACCTGACATGTTGCCTGCCCTGTCATAGCTCAGCCTGCCTACATATTGCATGTCGACCGCCGGTCCAGCCTCCGGGAAGGTCACATAACTGATCAGAGTGTAATCTCCAACGAACCGCTCCGCATCCGTTTGTGCCTGACCGACAACAGTCAGAGGTAAGGCAAGCATGCCGATCATCAAAGCACGGCCGAGGGCCCAGGGAAGTCGGCTTAATGCCGTAGTAGCTGCCTTCATAGAATTCCGACCTCAGTAGCCCACCGCCCCGCCATCTCCGCGCCGAGAATCAGCCGCCCCGAGGAAGAGGTCCTGGTCACGATCGTAGTAGACCCCCATAACGGCCCCCTGGGAATCTCGCTCTCTGATCTGGTGGCCACGATCCCGGTAACTGTTCAGGGTGTCGGCAGAGAGCGTATTCGATTCAACACTGGTGATGTCGGGCAACCATTGATGGTGAATTCTTCCAGCCTCAATAGCCTCGGCAATATTAAACTCGTGATCAATCACATTGAGTATGACCTGCATAGTGGTATTGATGATGGTCTTGCCTCCCGGACTGCCCACGGCGAAGAGCGGCTTTCCGTTGCGCGCAACGATAGTTGGCGTCATGCTCGAGAGAGGCCGCTTTTCCGCAGCAACCAAGTTTGGTGCGGTGCCGATCTGACCGCGCTGATCCGTTACCCCGGGCACTGCATTGAAATCGCCGAGCTCATTGTTCAGCAGGTATCCTCCACCCGCAACGGTGATGGCGGAACCATAGCCAAATTCCAGCGTGTAAGTCAGGCTCACCATATTGCCGTCTTTGTCCACCACAGAAAAATGCGTGGTTTCTTCCGACTCATAAACCTGAGCAAACAACTCGGGACTGCTCTCTGATTTTTGGGTCATATCGATAGAGGCACGCAGTTTGCTCGCGTAGCCTTTGTCGAGCAAGCGATCTAGTGGCATGGCCTCGTTGAAATCAGGGTCACCAAGATGCTCCGCCCGATCGGAGTAAGACCTACGCATAGACTCTGTCAACACATGTAGGTAATCCGCAGAATTGTGTCCCATGGCAGCCAGATCGAAGCCCTCCAGTATGTTCAGCATTTGCACAATTCCCACGCCACCCGAGCTGGGGGGCGGCATGCTGACTATGTCGTAACCCCGATAATTGCCGCGAATCGGCTCGCGTTCTTTCGCCTCGTAGGCTGCAAGATCTTCTTTTGTGATCAGCCCGCCGATGTCTGCCATAAAATCAGCAAACCGCTCTGCATTTTCTCCACGATAAAAGCCGTCCGCACCTTGATCCCTGATCAGCTCCAGAGTGTTTGCCAAATCGGGTTGCACCCAGGTCTCACCCAAGCGGTAGAAGGAGCCATCTGCTTTGAAGAATTTTCGGGCAGAAGCCGGGTACTGACGCAATCGGCTGGCGCTTCTTTCAAATCCTGTCTGCAGAGAATAAGTGATCGGAATGCCATTGCGGGCGAGCTCTACGGCAGGCTGCACCAGGTCCGGCCAGGCCATCGATCCCAAGCGCTGATGAGCCAGATATAGCCCTGCCACCGTGCCCGGCACACCGACAGCAAGCGGGCCGAAATGATTAGAGTTGTTCACCACGCTGCCGTCGAGGCCCAGATACATGCGCTCAGTTGCGGCCATCGGCGCTTTCTCTCGGAAATCAAAAGTCGTCGCCATGCCGTCATCACCGTGATAGATGAGAAACCCGCCACCGCCGATGTTTCCAGCTGAAGGCCAAGTCACGGCCAATGCGAACGCCGTGGCGATCGCCGCGTCCACGGCATTCCCACCGGCTTGAAGCGTGCTGACACCCACTTCTGATGCCAGCATGGAGGCGCTGCTGACCATGCCATTTTTGGCATAAACGGGAGTACGACCTCCGGCTCCAAATGACGGGTGAATCACGGATAAACTGCAAACCAACAGAAAGGCCAGCAAGCCGACCGAGAACTTTCGGACCATCCCTATAGTTTTAAAGATCACGCGCATAATTAACTCAATCTAATCAATAGGTTATAAATAAAGAGTTGTATCGGAATGCCCCGACAAGCTAGTGTAAGTCAGGGACACTGCTCGATCAAACTCACCATTGTCAAAGCGGTCAGCGCAGTGCTAAGTTGCCAAGACACAATCAGACGTTTCGCCTTTGTCCATAGCCTTATGGAGCGTAAATTGCACGAACAGTCTGACGACCCCGGAAAAGCGTCCGATGACCATGCAACATAAAGTAACTCTATGACTAACAAAGACGCCGTCACCGAGCCGCTAGTCTTCCAGTCCAAACCGGCGGAGCAAATGCAAAAGTCTGCCCGCGAGTTTTACGAAACCGTGCGAACGCGCAGAACTGTCCGGGAATTTTCAGATAATCCGGTTCCTCGGGAGGTCATAGAAAATTGTTTGCGCGCCGCGGGTACAGCACCCAGTGGAGCCAATCGACAACCCTGGCATTTTTCGGTGGTTAGCGATCCGGAACTTAAACGAAAGATTCGCGCAGGGGCCGAAGCCGAAGAAAGAGAGTTTTATACCTCAAGGGCGCCACAGGACTGGCTGGACGCTCTGGCGCCTCTTGGTACTGACGCCAACAAGCCCTTTCTTGAGACCGCGCCCTATCTGATCGTCATCTTCGGAGAAAAATTCAGCAAAGACCAAAACAATGCCAAACTGAAAAACTATTACGTTAGTGAATCTGTGGGAATTGCGACCGGCGTCTTGATTACAGCGTTGCATACCGCCGGGCTGGCTACCTTGACCCATACGCCCGCGCCCATGAAATTCCTGAACGAACTGGTTGGCAGACCACCATCGGAAAAACCCTATATGATCCTCGTCACCGGTTTCCCGGTAGCAGGATCAACAGTTCCTGCCATTTGCCGAAAATCCTTGGACGACATTGCGAGCTTTCTCTAAAACTCAAGCAAGCCAACCTCTAATAGTGATTCAATGTAGAATCTCTTACTAGTCAAATACTCGCCACAGCATGCAAAAAAACCCGGGTCGTAGCCCGGGTTTTTTTTGATGTCGTTACTGCGGAGGATTGCCGATTGGCGTCCCCTCTTTACGCCATTCGCCGTATAGATATTCTTCAGCGAACTCGGCACACTTGAACTCGAGCAGCTGATAGTTCTCTGCGACATGGCGGTACAGCGGAAAGCTGACCTTCCAAGGCTGCGTGAAGGTATTCGGGTCCGTCATGGTAGCCTCATACTGCACGTGATTGGGGCCCATCGGCGTCCAGCGCTCTTCGACGACCATCTCCCAGCTATGATGATTGCCGGCTCTGTCAAACCACGTATCAGGCATCTGACCGGTTACTCTCACCACAAGCGTATCCCCATCCCACTCAGCATTAGAGTGTCCCATCCAGGCATCGACCTGCGACTGGATCTCTGGCTGATCCACGTACAGTATCCGATTGGATTCCGCAAATTCATAGGCAATCAGGATCACGTCCGTCGACTGCACAATCTGGAAAGGAAATGGCAGGTAGTTGGCGCGAGGCACGCCCGGCATGTAACACTTGGTCAGCGGATCTTTATTGATCGCATCGATTCGATTTTCATCTCGCTGGCGCCGCGCAGGTTCGGTGTAGGGAATTCGGCCCCCCTCAACGATGCCCTGACTGCCCGGAATGGCAGAGAGCGCACCCATCTGGCCGGGATGAGGGCCGTAGGCAGCAGCATGGGGCTCGATGTCATAGTGCGCCTTGGTCATTGCCTGCCAGATTCCGCTGAAATCAGGCTTGCCTGACGGCGTCCTCGGGAAGTCATCCGACTGAGCACTGACATTTGCGGCGAACAGGCTCAATAATAGTGCACTCAGCATTTTGTATTTCAGATTTTTCATTACTAAACCTTTTCTCCCTAATGTAAGTTTGATCGACCTAGCTGTCGTCGCCAGCGCGCTGCTCGGCCATGCGTTCGCCTCGAAGAATATTCTCCATTCCATAGTTACCTTCGTGACAGGCATATTCATAGATCTGTCCGGCCACTTTAGTCATCGGGACAATCGCAGTGATCTTGTCAGTAAAAGTAGTCGGATCGTCGATTGTGAATTCATAGTTAACCGTATCGTAGGCCGTGCGGGTAAACCGCTCTGTCAACACCATGTCGTAGTTGGTGCCTGTACTGTTGAACGTCTGTCGATGCCCGTTGAAATTGCGCGTTTGCACAACCAGCGAGCCCCCCTCCCACCAACCGCGGGAATCCCCCGACCAGAGACGAATGTCCTCATCAAGAGCGGGTGCTTCAACCAAGGGCACAATCCGGGCGTCATGGATCATCTCCGTAAATATCACGGCGGTATCCCGATTCTGAACAATCTGCATATTATTGTTGTAGAGGCTCGGCACAAACGGTGGTCCCGAGTTAAAACCCACGATGCATCGCTCTGAAAGTCCTCTATCTTCCGGACCATCCTTAGCGATCCCGCCGACGACATACCGTACCGGACGAGAGCCCGGAATATCTGGGCCTAGGCCGCCAAACGCCCTGGGCGCGCCTTCAACCGCAGGAGGCACACGGCCATTTTCCGGATAGACGATGTGCGAAGTTCGAACCGTATCGCCGAGTCCTGCCACTTCAAACCAAAAATCATTGTAGCCACCGGGATTGTCGGTGACCGGTGGTGCCTCTGGATCGACCACGCGCTGAGCGGCAGCGGCATCGGCAGCAGCCGCCGCTCTAGCCTGACGTTCAACTGCTTCCTCAATTTGTTCAGCAGTCAGAAACTCTTGTGTGCCGTAGCTGGTAGGTCGCTGCATGGGTGTGTTGGAACTGAAGTTCCATACCCCTTGAAGATCGGGCTGACCCCATTCCGTTTTGGGAGCCTCATAATCCGTATGCGCGTGGGCGCCATCCAGTAGCGCGACACAGCACGCCGTTGTCAGGGCCGTGGATAAGAATCGCTTTTTTATATTCATGCTTAGCCTTCCGGAACAGTCATGGGAGATCGTTAAACTAGAGCTTTGCCTCAGAATAATCAATAGGACTGGCCGGCGCTCACCGCACGACGGTGTGACTTGATCGCATATGGAAGAACTCCGCGAGGTTTACTTCTGCCGCGTATAACGGGTCAGCAAGCTGGAAGTATCCCAGCGACCACCGCCAGCCGTCTGAACCTCTTGGTAGAAGCTATCTACCAGGGCAGTGACGGGTAATTCTGCCCCGTTCTTAGCAGCCTCAGCCAGGGCTATCCCCAGATCTTTTCGCATCCAGTCGACAGCGAAACCAAATTCATACTGATCCTGCAGCATCGTCTGATATCGATTCTCCATCTGCCAGGAGCCCGCCGCGCCCTTGGAGATTGTCTCTATCAATGCTTCTCCCTCGAGGCCTGCTTTCATGGCGAAACTCAAACCTTCAGCCAACCCCTGCACCACGCCGGCGATACAGATCTGATTGACCATCTTTGCTAATTGTCCATGGCCCGCCGGTCCAAGCAGCTTACTAAATCTCGAGTAGCAGTCGATGACTGGCTTGGCCAGATCATAAGCAGACTGGTCACCGCCAGTCATCACGGTGAGCGCACCATTTTCGGCACCCGCCTGCCCACCGGAAACCGGCGCATCCAGAAATTGCTTACCTTGCTGTTGAGCTACCCCAGCCAGTTCCCGCGCCAGCTCGGCTGAAGCCGTTGTGTGATCAACCAGAATCGCTCCGGGCTTCATGGCAGCGAGCGCACCGTTCTGACCCAGCACCACGGCACGAACGTCATCATCATTCCCCACACAGACCAGCACTACATCAGCATTCCTTGCAGCCTCCGCAGGCGTGGGCGCGACATCACCTCCGTACTCAGCGCACCATTGCTCAGCACGGGCAGCATTCCGGTTAAAAACACAGATCTCTAGGCCAGCACGGAGCACATGTCCCGCCATGGGGTATCCCATCACTCCCAGTCCGATAAATGCAACTTTCATGTCTACTCCTCATATTTTTTAGCAATAGTTTGTACGAGAAATTGCCGTGTGTGAAAAATAACTACGTCCCAGTCAGCTAGGACACACAGCACTGCTTCAGAAACATAATGACTTCTTCCATACTTTGGAACCTAATATCCGAGTTTTTATCCAAACATCCAGCGGCAATAGCATTAAGCAGGGTTAGCACTCTGTGTTCAACCACAGCAGCAGCGAACTCAACCGCATACTTTTTGTGACAAACAAAACCGGATAAATGCAGTTTCTTGCAGGATTTGATGAGAGATTTGTCCATTAGCGCGACGGCGCTGAGAGAAGCTAAGCACGTTCGCGGATCGATTTTCTCGGGCAAGGGGTTATCCGTTTCCTCAAGAATAACTCAGCTGCATCTCTTTAAGGGAACTGGAGATTTCAGCATATTTTCTGTTGTATTGATGAAGGATACGGCGGCATAGAGGCAGCAAACAACCGCCGCCCTGATCACCATGCACAATTCATCTCCACCAAGTAGCACCCGTGGCGCAGGGAGCCCCAACAGCACATTCACTGAGCGTGGGGTCTGTTTGGGGTATACTGAAAGCCCGGTCCAAGAAACGACCCGACACATTTTTCATCCATGAGGAACAGCCAGATTAACAAGACACGAGTCACCGAGTTCCCCGTGCGATACGCAGAGACTGATGCCATGGGCGTGGTTCATCATGCCAACTATCTGGTCTACTTCGAAGAAGGGCGTAGTCAATATATGCGCGATCTGGGCAGCGATTATGCTCTGATTGAAGCCAGCGGCTATCGACTCCCCGTCACTGAGGCCCAGTTGCGCTACGTCGGCAGCAGCCGCTATGGCGAACGAGTCCGCATCCGCACCCGTCTTGGCGAAAACAGAAGCCGCAAACTTACGTTCCATTATGAGGTCATCGCTCCAGAATCCGGCGATATTCTGGTGACAGGATACACCCGACATATTTGGACTGATGTCGATGGCAAAGTAACCCGTGTACCGGAAAGCTGGCGCAAACTCGTCGATTGTAAACAGGACTACATCCTGTGATTAATAACGCCTGCTGCCGGATATTAAAATATGGCCTGATCGGCGCCTTAGCGTTGGTTGGCGAAACTGGGCTGACTCAGAATTTTGCGCCAGTAGCTGAGAATGTCTCTTTTGATCAAGTGCAAGCACTTCCGTATCGGGAACCCGACGCAACGATTTTCTATGGCGACAATGGACTGCAGTATGGACTCCTGTGGGTGCCTGACAAGAACGCAAACGCGCCTCTGGTGATACTCATACACGGAGGTTGCTGGCTGAACAGTTTTGACGTCAATCACTCACGTCCGCTCGCGACCGCCCTGAACCACGCAGGGTTCGCAGTCTGGTCACTTGAATATCGCCGCACCGGAGATCCCGGAGGTGGATGGCCCGGCACCCTTAACGACATCCAGCTCGCGCTGTCGCAGCTTGAACTCCTTTCCTCATACCCCGTTGATCTGTCGCGGATCGCCGTTGCAGGCCACTCCGCTGGCGGTCACCTGGCACTGATGGCCGGTGCAGACCTGACCCCGGTGAAGGCAGTCATCGGGCTGGCAGCAATCGTGGACATTGAGACTTACAGCAGAGGCAGCAATAGCTGTCAGACTGCGGGGCCTGCTTTTATAGGAGTCTCCTGGGACGATGAGCCAGGGCTTTACGCCTTGGCGAATCCGGTGAAGCAGGCGCTGAACCCGGCCAGTATGCTGCTGCATGGCGACAATGACGAGATCGTGCCGCTAGACCATTTCCCGCAAGACCTTCTGCCTCTTTCAATTGTCGCAGGCGCCGGCCATTTTGACTGGATACATCCCGGCACACCGGCTTACCACCTACTTCTAGGCACGCTCAAATCTCGGCTTGCCCAATGACTGAAGACGACATAATCCAATTCGATATCGCGGACCCTCTCGCGAAACATCGCCGGCATTTTGAATTGCCGGCGGATACGATCTATCTGAATGGAAATTCTCTGGGGCCACTGAGCACGGCGTCAAAGCAGCGTGTCAAGGAAGTGGTCGAATCACAATGGGGCAATGACCTGATCTCCAGCTGGAACAAACACCAATGGATTGATCTGCCAGTGACCGTGGGCGAGAAGGTTGCACCACTGATCGGCGCAGCACCGGGTCAAGTTCTGTGCTGCGATTCTGTTTCAGTAAATTTGTTCAAATTGCTGGCAGCCGCATTGACAGGCCGAAGGAGCGAGCGCGTCGTCATCTTGAGCCAGAGAGACAATTTCCCGTCGGATCTGTATATCGCTGATGGGCTGATAAACCTGTTGCGTGAACACGGCATCGGCGCCGAGCTCCGACTGGT
>JASMER010000047.1 GCA_030752195.1 Gammaproteobacteria bacterium | reverse complement strand
AAAAATCAAAAAAGACGCGGACCACATGACTTTAGCGCTGGTGAAGAACCCCGACATCATTAGCCGCGTCGCGGCGCTGCCAGACGGCCCCATGGTCGTGGGATTTGCAGCAGAAACCGAAAAACTAGAAGCACATGGCAAGGAGAAGCTGAAGCGCAAGGGCCTGGATTTATTATTTGCCAATCAGGCTACAGAAACCTTCAACAGCGATGAGGTCACAGTGACTGCACTTACAAGGGATAGCCAGCAAACTCTTGGCCCCGGCAGCAAGCTGAGCATCGCGCGGCTGATGCTTGACCTGATCGCCGAATACCTTGAGCAAAAACCACATCCAACCGAAACCTAGCCACCTGATGTCCTGGTGACACTTTACCTTGAACCCGAATGCCGCGTGACTGACGAGATCCAACCATCCCTTAAGCCGCCGCCTCAGGCCATCTTCCGAGCGTGTGACATTCGAGGCGTCGTTGATCAGCAGCTGAACTCAGACAATATTGAACTGATCGGTCAGAGCATCGGCAGCGAGGCGCTTGATACGGGCATCGGCGAGTTGCTGGTCGCTCGTGACGGCCGGCTTTCTAGCCCGGTTCTGTCCAGGGCCCTCATTGCAGGGCTGAGGAGTTCTGGTGTCAACGTCGTGGATCTGGGGATAGTGCCCACCCCCCTGATGCAGTTTGCAGCGCACACCACCCATCTAAATTCGGGTGTCATGCTGACTGCGAGTCATAACCCTGCGCATTACAACGGCATTAAGGTAGTGTTTCGGCGGGAGCCACTCGCGGAGAAGCAAATCACGGCAATTCGCATGAGAATTGAAAAACAGACCCTAAGACGGGGTCACGGCAGTTACGAAACTCTGGAGATCCAGCACAGATATGTCAGCGAGGTTCTGCAACGAGTCCACTTGCTCCGTCCACTCAAGATAGTCATTGACTGCGCCAATGCCGTTGCAGCTGGTGTTGCCCCTGACCTGTTCAGCAAACTAGGCTGCGAAGTTATAGAACTGTTTTGTGAAGTAGACGGCGGGTTTCCCAACCATGAGCCTGACCCCACACGCTCAGAAAACTTAACGGCACTGCAAGCAGCGGTCATCAATGAAGGAGCCGATTTGGGGCTGGCTTTCGATGGCGATGGCGATCGTGTAGGCCTGGTGACTGATCAGGGCAAGATTATTCCGGCAGACCGCTTACTCATGTTGCTGGTCGAAAGTCTCGCTGAAAAGTATCCAGGCGCCACCGTTGTTTACGATGTGAAATGCTCGCGAGAGCTCGGCAACATAATTGAGAAACTCGGTCTGAAACCGGTCATGCACAAGAGCGGACATACGCTCATGAGACAAAAAATCGAACAGACAGCAGCGCCGCTTGGGGGCGAATTTTCAGCACATATCTTTTTTAAAGACCGCTGGTTTGGATTTGACGATGGCATGTATGCCGCTGCCAGAATTCTGGAGCTTCTCACCAGACACCCCGGAAGCTGCGACGAAAAATTTAGAACCTTTCCCCAGTCATTCGCTACCGAAGAAATCAGGCTTGAAGTTTGCGAACAAGACAAATTACGCCTGATGGGCAAGATACTCGAAGCGGCTGAAGATGTGACGGGCAAAAAACTGTTGATCGACGGCTTACGCCTTGAGTTTGAAGACGGCTGGGGACTCGTGCGCGCATCCAATACCAGCGCCGCTCTGCTTTTCAGGTTTGAAGCCTCAACAGAAAGAGCCCTGCAGCGTATCCAGTCGCAGTTTAAAGCTTTGATTCAGTGCGCAGATAACAGCATTGAGCTGGATATTTAAACCCTGTCAGGGAGGGGCGCTTTGTATTGATATGTCAATGAGCCTAGATCGAGCCAAAACTATTGCTGAGGTACTTACCGAAGCGCTGCCCTACATTCAGAAATTCACTGGCCGAACTGTGGTGGTCAAGTTCGGCGGCAACGCAATGGTTGATGAAAAGCTCAAAAATAGCTTTGCCAGAGATATTGTGCTGATGAAACTCGTCGGAATGAATCCCATCGTGGTGCATGGCGGGGGACCACAGATAGGTGACGTGCTGGAAAAGCTCAACATCGAATCGAACTTTATTGATGGGCTGCGGGTAACAGACAGTCAGACTATGGATGTCGTTGAGATGGTTCTTGGCGGCTTGGTAAATACGGAAATAGTCAGCCTGCTAAACAAGAATCAGGGCAAGGCTGTGGGGGTCACCGGCAAGGATGGCAATCTTATCAAGGCAAAAAAACTGCGCCTTAAAAGCAGAAGCGCCAATCAGGATCTCGTCGATATCGGCCAGGTAGGCGAGGTCGTCGAAATAAATACAGAAGTTCTAGAAGTGATCAAACGCAGCGACTTTATCCCGGTGATCGCTCCGATCGGCGCCGATGACAAGGGCGCCAGCTACAACATCAACGCCGATTCCGTCGCCGGCGAGATCGCCCGTGTCCTCAGTGCCGAAAAGTTGATTCTGCTAACCAATGTTGCTGGCGTACTGGATAAAAAAGGTAATGTACTGACGGGCCTCAGCGTAAGGCAAGTTGCCAGTTTAATTGCCGATAAAACCCTAGAGGGCGGCATGTTACCTAAAGTGGAGTGCGCGCTTAAGGCGGTCAAAGGCGGTGTTGCCAGCGCACATATTATTGATGGCCGGGTCGAGCATGCTGTCCTTCTGGAAATATTTACCGATGAGGGTGTAGGCACTTTGATTACTCAGACAAGACGAAGCAAACAACCATCAAATTCCGGCAAACCGTAACTGCAGAAGATTTTCAGAACCTATGACAAACATCAGCAAGGTCAACAAAGTCTCGCGTAAAGACCAGATCCTGCAGGCACTGGCGAGGATGCTAGAAACATCCCCTGGTGCGCGAATCACTACCGCTGCTCTTGCCAAAGAAGTGGGCGTATCCGAAGCGGCGCTGTATCGGCATTTCCCAAGCAAGGCGCGCATGTTTGAAGGCTTGATCAAATTCATCGAGGACACGCTGTTTCAGCGGATTTCCCGAATTCTAAAAGAAGAGTCCGACGCAGAGTTGCGTTGTAAGAAAATACTGACTCTGCTCCTGACCTTCTCCGCCAAAAACCCCGGCATGACGCGTCTTTTAACCGGTGATGCGCTGGCTGGAGAAACCGAACGGCTGCGAGAACGGATCGCTCAGTTTTTCAGCCGTCTCGAGGCCCAGCTCAAACAGGTACTGCGGGAGGCACAAATTCGGGAAGGCATGAAGCCTAGTATTTCAGCTGCAGCTCTCGCAAATTTGCTGTTGGCCAGCTGTGAAGGACGTCTCATACAGTTCGTGAGAAGCGAGTTTCAAGAGTCCCCACTGGAAAATTGGGAGCTTCAGTGGCACTTTCTGAGCAGCCACTTGCTAACGCCGTATTCCACAGACACCAATCCTGTCACCGCTTCCGCCGGCTAGGCGCCATATTCGCTGCGGTACCGTTCCACTGCAGGCAAATGCTCCGCAAGCACCTCGTCTTCTGCATCCTGCAGAAAGTCAATGATGTTCTGCAAACTGATAATGTGGGTTACCTCAATGCCATAGGTTTGCTCAATCTCCTGAATTGCCGAAGTTTCGCCGAGACCCCTTTCCTGGCGATCCATCGCCACTGCAATACTGGCCAACTGAGCACCGGCAGACTGAATAATCTCCACGGCCTCGCGGATAGCTGTTCCCGCTGTAATCACATCATCAACGACAAGCACCCGCCCGGTTAACGGTGCACCCACAATGAAACCACCCTCCCCATGATCTTTCGCTTCTTTGCGGTTGAAACAGTAAGGTTTATCGATACCATGACGTGTAGACAGAGACAGAGCCGTCGCAGCGGCGAGCGGAATCCCTTTGTATGCAGGGCCGAACAGCACATCATAATCCTGAGTAAGGTCGGCAATTGCGGCGGCATAACTCTGAGCCAGGAACCCGAGTTTGGAGCCTGTGTTAAACAACCCCGCGTTAAAAAAATAAGGACTGACACGCCCCGACTTCAGGTGGAATTCACCGAAGCGCAGAATGCTGTTTTCAATGACGAAATGCAGGAACTCTTTCTGATAGTCTTTCATTTCACCCACCTCTCATGACGGGACAACCGCGCCGTTGCAAGCCAAACTAGCCTGCTGAATGGCCAGCAACTGTGTAATCCCAGCCTCAGCCAAGGCAACCATTGCATTCAATTGATTGTGGGTGAACTCTCCGTCTTCTCCGGTACCTTGGATTTCGATAAAACCGCCATTCTCTGTGATAACCACATTCATGTCGGTTTCGGCATTTGAATCCTCGGCATAATCCAGATCCAGTATTGGCTGACCCTGGAAAATACCCACAGAAACAGATGCCACCATTTGCCTAAGGGCCGATTCAGCCAGCATCTTGTGTTCAACCATAAAGTTCAGGGCATCCACCAGAGCAACACAGCCACCCGTAATCGAAGCCGTGCGGGTGCCGCCGTCAGCCTGAATCACATCACAATCTATCTTGATGGTGTTTTCACTCAGTGCCGTCAGATCCACTGCTGCGCGCAAGGCCCGACCGATCAGGCGCTGGATCTCCTGCGTTCTGCCCGACTGTTTACCCCTAGCGGCCTCGCGGTCCATCCGGCTACCAGTAGATCGAGGCAGCATCCCGTATTCAGCAGTCACCCAACCTCGACCTGTGCCTTTGAGGAATCTGGGCACTGAGGCCTCAACAGAGGCAGTGCACAGCACTTTGGTGTCACCGAACTCCACCAGCACGGAGCCCTCGGCATGTTTGGTGTAGTGCCGAGTGATTTTAATCTCGCGAAGCTGTCCAGGATTCCGGTGACTGGGACGGTTGAATTGGGACATAGGGATTGCCATTGGGTGGACATTTCAGGGCAAGAATTATGCGTGAAATCCAAACGCAAGGCCATGGCCGGTTAACACTGCGCCCAGTTCTGAGTTGGGATAGAATGTGGTTTGAGCAGTTAAGAGTCGCAATTATGACATCAAGCATGACCGCCTTTTCCCGACAGCAATCAGAACAGGAATGGGGATCCCTTACCTGGGAAATCCGTTCAGTTAATCACCGCTATCTCGAAACAAGTATCAGATTGCCAGACATTTTCCGCAGCCTGGAAAATCAGGTTCGAGAACGAGTACGCAAAGCCGTTTCGCGCGGCAAAGTCGAGTGCCAGTTGCGTTACACCGCGCAAGAAATTCCCGGCAGCACCATAACCCTCAATGAATATCTGGTTCAGCAGCTAATGGAGGCGAGCGTTCGCATTCAGAAGTCCCTGGGTGAATCGCGCTCACCGGGCAGCATGGATATCCTGAGATGGCCTGGTGTCATTGCTGAACAGAAGATCGATAACGAGATGCTCGAAGCTGCCGCCCTGGGCCTGTTGCAGTCGGCGTTAGCCGAGCTGGTCGCAACACGCGAAAGGGAAGGGCGTGAGCTAGACAGCCTGTTAGGACAGCGCATCACGCTGATCAGGCGGTTGGTGGCGGAGATGCGGAGTAAAATGCCTGACATCCTCGCCGCGCAACGACAATCACTGCAGACAAAGCTGAAAGAATTGAAAGCTGAGCTGGAACCCACCCGCCTTGAGCAGGAAGTCGCTCTTCTGGCACAGAAAGCAGACGTGGATGAGGAGCTGGATCGCCTCGATGCGCACCTGAGCGAGGTAGAGCGCGTACTCGAAGCCGATGGGCAGAAGGGGCGTCGCCTTGATTTTCTGATGCAGGAACTCAATCGTGAAGCCAATACTTTATCCTCAAAATCCATTGTTATTGAGACGACACGCAGCGCCGTTGAGATAAAAGTGCTCGTTGAGCAGATGCGAGAGCAAATTCAGAACATTGAGTAGGCAAATGGCAGAGGGCGAACTCTTTATCGTTTCTGCGCCATCGGGTGCAGGCAAGACCTCATTAGTAGACGCGTTAATCCGCGAAAACGATAGCCTTAGCGTGTCTGTTTCCCATACCACGCGGTCAAAACGCCCGAAAGAGCAGGACGGCATCAATTATCACTTCATTGAAAAGGCCCGATTTCAAAGCATGCTGGAGGCCGGGGACTTTCTGGAAAGTGCTGAGGTTTACGGCCACCACTACGGCACCTCAAAAAAATGGGTGACTGAGCAGCTCGAGGAAGGGCTGACCGTTATTCTGGAGATCGACTGGCAGGGCGCTGCTCAAATTAGGGCGCAGTTTCCGCAAAGCTGCTACATTTTCATCGTTCCGCCATCACTCGAGGCACTCACCGACAGACTGCGCAAACGCGCACAAGACAATGACGCCATCATTGCCAGGCGCATGGAAGAAGCCCGAGCCGTCATGCAGCGCGTCACAGACGCCGATTTTCTGGTGGTCAATGACGACTTTACGACCGCTCTGGATGAGATGCGCGCTATCATCCAAGCCTGGAGTCTCAGGGTGGAAACCCAGAAGGCTAGGCTCCGGCCACTGCTGGCAAGCCTGACGGAAGGCTAGTTATCCGAAAAATATGCAATTTTACGCGGAATTCAGTAAACTCGCGTTCCCAAAAGTCGCGCACCTTGCGATAGCACTGATGCGCCCTTGACCACATAGTAGGTGATTAAGAATGGCACGAATTACGGTGGAAGATTGTTTGGACAAGGTCGACAATCGCTTTGAGCTCGTTATGGTATCGAGCAAACGCGCTCGGCAGATCCAGATAGAAGGCAAAGACCCCATGGTCTCAGCGGATAACGACAAGCCTACCGTCGTGGCGCTGCGCGAAATTGCCGACGGTCTCATAACGAATGAAATACTGATCGAAAAACCCAGTGTTGAGCTGGAAGTGGCCGAAGAGGAATTGGCTGGAGCCGTCGCCGAACAGCAGGACCACACGCCTACCGCCGGAATCTAGCCCCACATCCGCCACAGGAGTCGAGACATACAAGCCCCAGTTTCTGAAAGCATCGACTCTCTGATCGGCGATCTGTCTAACTATCTGCAGGTCGACCAGGTCAACGGCGTTCGAAGAGCTTACTACTACGCCGAGCAAGCCCATGAGGGCCAGTTCCGCCGAAGCGGCGAACCTTATGTGACCCATCCGCTGGCGGTGGCCGGCATACTGGTTGAGATGCACATGGACCATCAGTCGCTGATGGCAGCCATGCTGCATGACGTGATCGAAGATACCGGCATCACCAAGACCGCGATAAAGAACCAGTTCGGGAATACCGTGGCCGATCTGGTAGATGGCGTCAGTAAACTCAATAAAATCACTTTCAGCAGCCGCGCTGAAGCGCAGGCTGAGAACTTTCAGAAAATGGCCATGGCAATGGCCAAAGATTTACGCGTAATTCTGGTCAAGATCGCTGACCGCCTCCACAACATGCGCACACTCGAAGTGCTGACGCCGGACAAGCGACGGCGCATCGCCCGCGAAACTCTGGATATCTACGCGCCCATCGCCAACCGTCTTGGGATGAACAACGTGAGAATCGAGTTCGAGGATCTCGGCTTTGCTGCGCTTTATCCCATGAGAGCGCAGCGTATTAATGCTGCGGTAAGGCAAATACGCGGCAACCGCAAGGAAATCGTGTCGCAGATTCAGACATCGCTGGAAGCCTGCCTGGAGCGCGAAGGTCTCCCGGGTCGGACAATCGGCCGCGAGAAGCATCTCTACAGCATCTACGAAAAGATGCGAATCAAACGCAAATCTTTCTCTGACATCATGGATGTCTATGCCTTTCGCATCATTGTTGACTCAGTAGACACCTGTTATCGCGTACTGGGTGCCGTTCACAATCTGTATAAACCTGTTCCTGGCCGATTTAAGGACTACATCGCCATCCCCAAAGCGAACGGCTATCAGTCACTGCACACCACACTGTTCGGCATGCATGGTGTGCCCATCGAAATCCAGATACGTACCGAAGAAATGGAGGCGATGGCGAATAACGGTATTGCTTCTCACTGGCTTTACAAATCCAGTGACGATCTGCCAACCAATGCGCATCTCAGAGCGCGAGAGTGGGTTAGCGGTTTACTGGAGATGCAGAAGCATGCGGGCAATTCCCTGGAATTTATCGAGCACGTCAAAATTGACCTGTTTCCAGACGAAATCTATGTATTCACACCTAAGGGCACCATCTTGGAACTGCCAGCAGGCTCCACCGCCGTGGACTTTGCCTATGCCGTCCACACAGACGTCGGTAACGCCTGCGTGGCCTGTCGCATCAGCCGTCGTCTCGCCCCTCTGAGCGAACCACTGCAGAGCGGCCAGACGGTTGAAATCATTACTGCTCCGGGTACTCAGCCTAATCCGGCATGGCTCAGTTTTGTCAAAACCGGTAAAGCGCGAAGCAACATACGACACTATCTCAAGAATCAGAGACACTCCGAATCCGTCGCTCTGGGACGCCGCCTGCTCAACAAAGCCCTGGCCTCGTTTGGTGCGCAGCTGGATGAAGTGCCCCAAAGACATATCGAAGCCGTACTGTTGCAAACCAATCTGCAGTCTGTGGATGACCTGCTGGAAGACATCGGGCTTGGCAATCGCATGTCGTACATGATCGCAAAGCGCCTGGCCACCAATGCTGAACGCGGCCGACGAGAGTCAGAGCGAACCGGCAAAGAAGCCGGCTCTCTGGCCATTCGTGGCTCTGAAGGAATAGTGATGAATTTCGCTAAGTGCTGCCACCCGATACCGGGTGACCCGATTGTCGGCCATATAAGCTCTGGTCGAGGTATGGTGATACACACCGATGACTGCAACAATATTGCCGATGTCAGGGACAATCAGGAAAAATGCCTCGAGGTAAGTTGGGACCCGGAGGTCGAGGGAGAGTTTTCCGTCGAGCTGCGTGTGGAACTTGAAAATCAACGAGGCATCATCGCGACCCTGGCCACTACCATCACCGGTGCGGAAGCCAACATTGAAAAAATCAGTACGGTAGAGCGAGACGCCCGACTCAGCATTGTGAACCTTTCCATCAATGTGAAAAACCGGGTGCACTTAGCCAGGGTCATGAAGCGTGTCCGCGCTCTGTTGCCTGTCTCCAGTGTGAGTCGGGTGAAAAGCCGAAGGGTGCGTAAAACAATTAAAAACCCGATTGGAGCATTGAGCCACACATGAGCGACAAACAGGAAATAAACACGCCAAACGCGCCCGCAGCCATTGGGCCGTACTCACAGGCGATAAGGACAGGTTCTCTGCTGTTCTGCTCCGGACAGATTCCGCTTGATCCGATCACAATGAAAATAGTCTCTGACGATGTTGGTGAACAGGCCCATCAGGTGTTCCTCAATTTGTCGGCGTTAGCAGAGGCGGCTGGAAGCTCGCTGGATGCTGCCGTTAAGCTCACTATCTTCCTCACCAGTCTGGACAATTTCGCCGTGGTGAATGACATTATGTCCAAATACTTCTCGCAGCCTTTTCCAGCCCGAGCGACTATTGAGGTGTCTGCGCTTCCGAAAGGTTCGCAGGTCGAGGTTGAAGCAGTTCTGGCACTGTAGCGCAACTGTCAGGAGGTCCCTGCACTGGATCCGGGCTTTGGTTTGGGCAGGTGCTAGCCTGCGGATCACCGACAAGAGCAATGACGACTCAATCACTGGAATCCCTGCCTCTGACCCGCTTAAAAGGTGTGGGGCCCTCGCTGGAGCGGAAGTTCAGTCGGCTTGGTATCCGCAACATCGAAGACCTGTTGTTCCATCTGCCTCTGCGGTATGAAGACCGCACCCATATAACCGCTATCCGGCAGGCACGGCTTGGAGAATTCGTACAGCTCGAAGGCCAGATCGGATCGACTACTGTCCAGTTTGGACGGCGTCGCAGCTTACAATGTTTGA
>JASMER010000046.1 GCA_030752195.1 Gammaproteobacteria bacterium | reverse complement strand
CAAAGCCGCCCATGGCGTGACCCCTTGGCCGTTGATCCTGCGCCTCCTTCGTACCAGTCAGTGCTCCGAGGACACCGACGCTACTACCCCCGGGACTGGCCGCCCGCGCATCTTGAATATGTTCGCCGCCAGTACGGACAGACTTTGAGTGGAGACTATCCACGCTATGCGCGCGTCAGGGCAATGGTCAGTGACATGCTATATACCGATCCGGTGGTGTATGACTGGCAGCATATTGAAACCAAAGCGTTGGTCATTGGTGGTGAGGAAGATGATCTGGCCGATGACTTTGTGGCCCGGGTCAACCATGTGCACAATGAATTGCCAAATTCAGCCCTGCACCTCTATCCGGAAATTGGCCATAACCCTCAGGTAGAGATACCTGATCAGTTCCATGCAGACCTGATTCGCTTTCTTGAGTCCGATCCGGATGAGCCGGCCAGCGACTGGCGCTAGTCGCTGTCCGCCGCTTGCCTGGGGTCAGCGGGCTCGGACGCCCCCGGGCCACCCTTCACTCATCCAAGCCAGTGTCGCTCTGCAGGAAGTGATGTAACTCCACCGATCTAAAGCCTGGCTGCACTCGTAAAACAACCAAAATCTACTAGCTGTTTTCTATGTTATCTAAACAAGTACGCATGTCAGGGCTCCTCTTGCTGGTGATGCTGGCAAGCCCGGGAATCATGGCGATCGAAGAACCCGACTACACCGTTGTCGCCGAAGTCGACGGGATTGAATACCGCAGGTATTCGGATTATATCGTAGCGGAAACCGTAGTCAGCAACGCCAGCAGCCGCAGTCAGGCGGCCAACCGCGGCTTTCGCCGTCTGTTTGGCTACATTAGCGGCGACAACCACTCATCCAGCAAGGTGGATATGACCGCTCCGGTTCAGCAGCAGCCAAGTGAAAAAATTGCGATGACGGCACCGGTTCGGCAATCTGAAGGTATCGAAGGCTGGAAAATTGCTTTTGTGGTACCCAGTGAATACAGCTGGGAGTCGGTGCCACAGCCTACTAACCCGGAAGTTTACCTCCGAGCGGTCACTGGTGAGCTGATTGCCGTCAAGCGTTATTCCGGGCGCTGGACAGATAAGAATCTGGCTCGCCACACAGAAGAACTGCTCGCTGCTCTCGGGGCCAGCAATATCGAGCCGCTTGGGAATGTTGTCAGTGCAGCCTACAACGCACCTTTCACCCTACCTTTCATGCGCAGGAACGAGGTGATGGTTCCTGTGAATCGCATTCCCGGAAGCTGATTGGTTGAATAACAGATCAACTCAGCGCCTGCTCTGTGTAGGTAATGCGTCTGCCGCTCCCAGGCATCCGAAGTTACAGAGATAATCTCATCGTTATTTTCGATCAAGTTGATCGAAATAAATCGCTATACCGATCATAAAACAAGGCGTATGGTACATGTTGATTAATGATAAGTTGCGCGTTTCGCGCCTTTTTGGAGAAACACCCTATGATTTTTAAAAAGACCCTTTCCGCGCTCACCCTTGCGGCCCTGAGCGTGTCTCCACTCAGTCAGGCGATAGCGCAGAGCAGCGCGCCTGATAATGATTATTGGTGGCCGAACCGTCTGGATTTGAGTCCGTTGCGCATCGAGTCGGTGGGCATGGACCCTCGTGGTGAAGACTTTGATTATGCCGAGGCCTTTAATTCGCTGGATTTAGACGCCCTTGTGGCCGATCTGAAGTCGTTGATGACTGATTCTCAGGACTGGTGGCCGGCGGATTTCGGGCACTATGGCCCATTCTTTATCCGCATGGCATGGCACAGTGCCGGCACATACCGCGTCACAGACGGCCGAGGCGGCTCAGACGGTGGCATGCAGCGCTTCGCCCCCTTGAACAGCTGGCCGGATAACGCGAATCTGGACAAGGCCCGGCGTCTGCTTTGGCCTGTTAAGGAGAAGTATGGCCGCGCGATTTCTTGGGCAGACTTGATGATTCTGGCAGGCACCGTTGCGATGGACGATATGGGCTTTGAAACGCTTGGCTTCGCTGGCGGTCGCGTTGATGAATTCCATCCGGAAGATGTGAACTGGGGGCCGGAAGGTGAATGGCTTGGGGCCGATCGCCGCGATGCCACAGGCGCGCTCCGACAGCCTTTTGGAGCGGTACAGATGGGTCTGATTTATGTGAACCCACAGGGTCCTGGTGGCAACCCGGATCCGATGGCTTCGGCCCAGCGCATTCGGGAATCTTTTGGTCTGATGGCCATGAACGATGAAGAAACCGCTGCGCTGATTGCGGGCGGGCACACTTTCGGGAAAGCGCACGGTGCCGCCAATCCTGGACAGTATGTGGGTGCAGATCCGGAAGCGGGTAACATCGAGCAGCAGGGATTCGGCTGGCAGAACAACTACGGCTCAGGTAACGCAGGTGACACTATAACCAGTGGCTTTGAAGGCGCCTGGACTTCAACACCGACTGATTGGTCGAACGGCTACCTGGTGAACCTCTACAACTATGATTGGGAGCAGGCCCAGAGTCCTGCTGGTAATACTCAGTGGGTTCCGACAGATGGCGCTGCGGCGAACCTGGTGCCGGATGCGTTTGATGCCAACAAGCGTCACGCACCGATTATGTTCACTACCGATCTGGCGCTGAAGATGGACCCGGCCTATGCAGAAATCACCGAGCGCTGGTTGCAGAATCCCTCTGAGTTCGAAGATGCGTTTGCCCGCGCCTGGTTCAAGCTCACGCACAGAGACTTGGGTCCGACGACCCGATACCTCGGAGATATGGCTCCAGATCAGACTTTTACCTGGCAGGACCCTATTCCTGCGGTAGACCATGATCTGGTTAGCGATCGCGATGTGGCTGAATTGAAACAGGAGATACTAGAATCTGGGCTTAGTACCGGCGAGCTGGTGCGAACAGCTTGGTCATCTGCTTCCAGCTTTCGGGACACTGACATGCGCGGAGGCGCTAATGGCTCGCGTGTTCGCCTTGCCCCCCAGAACAGCTGGGAGGCAAACAGCCCCGATGAGCTGGACAATGTGCTGACTACCCTGGAAGGCATACAGTCAAGCTTCAACAGTGCAAACCGCGGTAAGCGGGTCTCACTGGCAGATCTAATTGTTCTTGGCGGTGCTGTCGCCATCGAACAGGCTGCAGAGCGGGCAGGCTTCGACGTTGAAGTGCCCTTCATCCCCGGACGAACGGATGCATCGCAGGAGCAGACCGATGTGAGCTCATTCGCTTACCTGGAGCCCACTGCCGATGGTTTTCGTAACTTCTTTGCTCGTGGCAATGAGCGCAATCCAGCTGAAATGCTGGTTGAGAAGGCGGCGCTTTTGGACCTGAACGTGCCTGAAATGACCGTCCTGGTCGGTGGCTTACGGGTGCTGGATGCCAACACAGATGGTGTAAAGCACGGTGTGTTCACTGACAACCCAGGAACCTTGAGCAATGACTTTTTCAGCAATCTGATCGACATGTCAACGGTCTGGGCGCGTTCACCTTCTGATGAAGGCATCTACGTGGGCCGGGATCGCGATACGAATGAAGTAAAGTGGTCAGCCACGCCAGTCGATCTGATCTTTGGGTCAAACTCCGAGCTGCGTGCAGTCTCAGAGTTCTACGCTCAGAATGACGCGCAGGAGCAGTTTGTGCACGACTTCGTCGACGCGTGGACCAAGGTGATGACAGCAGATCGATTTGATCTCACTGCCGAGCAGAGTAGTGACATGGTTGCAAGCAACTAGCCTGGTCGCAAAACCTAACAGGCTGAACACACCAGCACTTGGTGAAAAACGGCACCTGGCAGGGTGCCGTTTTTTGCGTTAACTAACGTGCACTTCGATGTGGCGGATTGTCCCCGACGCTGCAACAATCCTTTCAAGCCCAGAGCGTTCGGCCTGATCGCCTTCGCGGTCTGTCGAGATCACTGTGAAATCGACTTCAGTGATATGGTCTGATAACTCCCTCAGCTCCAGGATAGTCCAATGAATATAAGGGTGGTCTGCGAAGAACGCGGTCATCATCTTCCGGATGTCGTTCACACCGTAGAACAACCCGGTGTT
This sequence comes from Gammaproteobacteria bacterium, assembly GCA_030752195.1. Classification (GTDB taxonomy): domain Bacteria; phylum Pseudomonadota; class Gammaproteobacteria; order Pseudomonadales; family Pseudohongiellaceae; genus UBA9145. The sequence goes on along the minus strand of JASMER010000046.1, from coordinate 5,873 downwards.
GTTTGAGCTGTAAGTTGCTTCGGGATTGAGCAGGGTAAAAATCGATGTCAGGTCCCGGTCGTTTGACAGGGCGAAATACTCTTCAGTGAGTGCTCGTGAGCTTTTCATTGCCTGGCTGGGTCGAACTTCAGTTGTCTGCGTAGGCGGTGGTAAGTGCAATGCGGGGGCACAATCAGCGTCAAACCCATGTCCTTCTGATGAGTCTGTCCGGGATTTTATCCGCGAGGCGAGCGTGAAGCTTAGGCAACTTTGACCAGTGCAGCCCTCCATTGTGGTGATGGGCAGTATGATACCCCAGATTTCCGGTAAACAGGTTGTACCACTTATTGAGGTTATTGAATGAGGCTTCATACGGATTGTTCGTACTCAGCCCGCTGTGATGTTCGAAAGTCGCCCACGCGGTCATAAAAAGACCCATCGGCATCGGTAAGACAAACAGAAAGAGAGCGGGGATCGGGTTATACCAGATCAGGAAAGCCAGCATGAGAAAGGTGATTGCGCTGAACAGTAGAAAAGTGTTTCGTTCGGCGGGAAAGCTTTTTCCTACCTGGTAACCTCTCCAGTAGGAAGTCGCTGCGACATTCAGACTGTACTCCAGTTCTCCCATTGTGCTGCCGTCCTTGCGCTGCCAACGGCTCTGGTCCTTGCTCTGGTCCAGATAATGCTCATGATGTCCGTAGTTGTGATGCAGCACCCACAGATTGGTAGTTACCCCGGTATGCAAGGCGTAAAAGAATTCGAGCAGTCGGTTCAGGCTGCTTCGCAGAAACGTCGGAGCATGCTGATGGTGATGATTCCAGGCGCAGATTTGCGATTTCGGAACAATCATGGCAAAAAAATAGAGGCCTAACAGGTGAGGGTTGGACACGGTGAAGTACAGGATAAAGTCCAGCGTACTGAGTGCGAGAATACACGTCACCGGAAGTTTATCTTCGGCATGCTTGAAGGCTTTGAATCGAAAAGCCATTTAATCTGTCCCCTGAAATCCGCTGGCTCGCAATTCTGGCACAGGGGTCTGGAATCTGCCAGCGTGGGCAAACCACCGTCAGCACTACGCGCGCCTCAGAACCTCGGACTGAATACGTAGGGCTCGAAGAGGAGTTCCGCCACCCTATTTTCTGTGCTCAATGTCAGACGCTCATTGTCCAGCTCTGCTTGCTGCGTGTTCTGCAGATGCATGATATAGAAATTGAACAGCGACGGGGCAACGCAGAGTTTTCGGGTGGTCACCAGTTCGGTAAAACGCAGGGAATTTCCTTCATGATCCCAGGTGGCGCCTGCCTCATTACAGTCGGCGCTTATCTGGGCCCGACCGTTAAGGCGAAATCGAAGCAAATAGTTTTCGGGATTATCGGGCACTTGGACGGTGCCTGAGCTGCTCCTGATTTCGACAAGTTGCCAGGATGTGTTTTCAAGGGGTGAAGAGCCCTCACCCTGAGCGTTCAGATACGGGTTTGCCAGCAAACCGAGTGCGGCAGCAAACCAGAATAATTGGCGTTTGTGCGTCATTGCGTGCTGTTGTAGTTTGCGGAGTGTTTAGAAAGTCCCTTCCCTTCGTAGGTGAAAGTGTAGCCTACCCGAAACTTTATTGGGAGCCGGGTGCCGCCCCTATGACGAACCGAGCTAAAGTCAGGCTGTTGCCAAAGCCAACAGCAAATCGTCAATTTCCTTTTCGACCTCGTTGCTATGTCGGAGCTGCGTGAATAAGGCATCAATTGTCGCTCCGTTGCTCAGGCCCAATAGTGTGCCGAGTATGGTGCCCCGATGAACATTGTCGCCCCCCAGATTCGTGTTGGCGAGCAGTCCGGCTTCTGGTGCGTTGCAGTATTTGTAGGCGAGGTACAGTATGCATGGCCAGGAATCCGTGATGTAGCAGGCGGAAGAGAACATTCCACCCACCACCTCGTTGTCGCTTTGAATTCTGGGAAAGATCTCCGACATTTGCAGACTGACACTGCGTTTACTCCATGCGCTGATTAGCGCCTTCGCGTCTGTTTCCGGGTCCCGAAAAAGCAAGTCGTTCAGCAGTCCGATGTAATCGCCGCACACTTTTGCCAGATACGGATCAGGATGCGTGAGCGCCAGATGATCGATGCAATGTTGGGTTACCTGTTCCAATGGGATGCCTGCCAGGCGTTCAGCAAAAACGATCGGTGCTATTGTCACCAGCCCGCCGATGGATGGGGTGTCATGAGTCACCGCACCGCATTTATGAGCCGGCCGTCCCTGGTCCAGATTGGCAAAAAAACCGCGATGGTAGGACTCAGCATAGGTGTCAGGATGCTGAGGAGGCTCGGCCGTCATAAGTTCGATGTAGGCGTCCAGGAAGCTGTCGCGATGATAGTGGCCGCTGTCCCTCGCCAGCACGCGAAGCAGGGCACGGCAGCAGTAGGCATTCAGCGTATTCTCCCCTGCCGGCATGCCGTGATGATAATGCTGATTCGCTTTTCCCCAGAACTTTTTGCGGCCCTTGAGAATGACATCTCCGACGATCTCTCGCTGTGTGTCGGTCGCTCCGCGAGCACTCCGGCCACCTTTACGGGTGGAGTGCAACGACATAATAGAAGAAGGGTGATAATCGGGCGCGGCTTCGTATTGGGTGATGCCGCCCGGAAACTGGCGATAAATGTCCATTGGGTTGTAGTACCAGTGAACCGGCATCGCAAGGGCATCGCCGACGAATGCCGATTTCAGAGAAGCCGCTGCACGCTGTTTGGTCGGTAGATTTGACATTTGAGCAATCCGGTCGGATCTGGGCGGATGTAAGAAAAACGTCCTGTCCACCTGCACAGATCAACCACGATTTCACGGCTGCAACTTGGCCGCTAATTGTCAGTAAGGTAGGTGCGTTAGGGAATTTTTGCTACGCTGCTGTTTGTCGGCGCTCCGATGTCAGAGATAACTGACCCGTAGCTTTGAGCGTTGCGTAACAAGCTTATGCGAAAGAAATCGGAGATACCCAAATGCTGTAGCTTGTGTGATCGAAGGGTTGATTTGACTTTTCATCACCTGATCCCGCGTAAAGTTCATCGCCGTACGTATTTTCGCAAGCACGTGGACAAGCGCACACTTAACGCGGGCATCTGGATTTGCCGGTTATGCCACAAGGGCATTCATAAGCGCTTCGATGAAATGGTCCTTGCCAAGCATTTCAGCAGCCTCGAACTGCTGCGGAGTGATGAGGTCTTGCAGCGCCATTTTGCCTGGGTGGCCAAACAGAAGGCGTGAGCTCAAATGTGGGGGCTCTTACCGGCGCATCCGGCGTGTTGTCTCCCAGTAGGTGAACCGTTGCTTCTATTGCCGGCCGACTCAGGGGTAAATGAAATCGCAAATCGCAATGATTCGTATTTCTAAGTCATTGAAAATATTAGAAAAATATAGCAATTGGCTGCAATTCAGAGTACTATCACCATCGTTTCTATCTGTCTTGAGGAGTCAGGCATGCAGGGCCAAAAAAACGTTGTTTCGGTGTTGAACAAGATACTCAAACTCGAACTTACATCGGTCAATCAGTACTTTCTTCACGCGCGGATGTATCGGAACTGGGGTGTCACCCGATTGAATGAGGCGTGCTACAACAAGTCCATCCAGGACATGAAGCAGGCCGATGCATTGATAAATCGAATTCTCTTTCTCGAGGGCCTTCCGAATCTGCAGGATCTTGGCAAGCTCTACATCGGCGAACACACAGCTGAGATGCTTAGTCTGGATCAGCAGTTCGAGCTTGAACAAATTCCCGCGCTGAAAGAAGCAATCGCTCTTTGTGAGCTTGAGAAAGATTATGTTAGTCGCGAGTTGCTAGGGGACATACTCGAAGCAGAAGAAGACTACATTGACTGGCTGGAGGCTCAGGAATATCAGATCGAAACAATGGGTATTCAGAACTATATCCAATCTCAAACTATTGATGGAGACTGACCATGAAAGGCAATCAGAAAATTATTGACGCATTGAATGGCTTGCTGGCGATGGAGCTGGCTGCAATGGATCAGTATTTCATTCACTCTCAAATGTACCTGGATTGGGGATTGCATAAACTGTACGACCGTATCAGCCATGAATTCGATGATGAGAAAGGCCATGCCACCGTCCTTATTGAGCGAATGCTCTTTCTCGAAGGTCTGCCAGATATGGTGACCCGCGATGGCTTCAAGGTGGGCTCTGACATCAAATCCATGCTGGAAAGCGATCTGCGTGTTGAATACGAGGTGGCAAGCCGCCTTCGAAGTGCTATTGCGCTGTGCGAGCAGGAACGAGATTTTGTAACCAAGGATGCGTTGGTCCCATTACTTGATGATACCGAAATGGACCATGCTCACTGGCTAGAGCAGCAGTTGGGTATGATCAATCGTCTCGGCATAGAGCTTTACACCCAGTCACAACTCGGCGGGGTGAAGCCCCATGCATAACCGACCGGGGTGAGCTTCCCGATACCTGTCAGGCCGAGAGCCAGGCAGCATGAACAAACCAGGCCGGATTGACGATGCGCGTATCGTTAATCCGGTTTTTACTATCGATCTCTGGAAAATAACAGTGTTTGTCAGGTAGGCACTCCGTGAGCCCGTCGATTAAACCCAGAAATACTTGTTTCCTGTTTCTGAAGGCATTGTTGATACCATGCAGTGATGATCCGAGGTGGGCGCCCTTGCGTTTCGGTACCGTGATTTTAGAAGGGGCCGTGACGGCCGGGACAGGCGCTGCGGCCTATCTGGCTGACGGAGTCGGTAACGATGCGCGTGCGGGCGTGGGTGTGAGTTAAGAGGGTCGGTGAGACGGGCGGGTCGTTTTACAGCTGCACAACATCAGTCTGCGGGTGCTGCCGGGCGGCACCGCTGTAACAGTTAATGACTTTTCACTCCCTGGTAGAGCGGTTATGTTGGGTTCCAGAACGTGACGGGCGGCGACAATGCATAGGCTTGCGCGTATCTGGATATGTAAACTGATGTTGAATAACAAGACAGCCCTACAAGATGGCTCATGGGAGATTGCTATGAAAAGAATTAAACACACTGCTGCTTTGATTACGGCAGGCCTGCTTTGTGCCACTGGCGCTGTCGCGCAGACTGAGCAGGCGACCATTGACAAGGCTCTCTCGCCGCTGCCAATGGATCTTCGCGCTGATGCGACCGTCTATACCTACGACGATGAAGGCAATCGTGTGACTCTAAAAGTCGGTAGCAACCACGTTGAATGCCAGCCCACTGACGAAGAGGGTTTCACCCGCTGCGGACCTGTTTCTCAGCGCGCGAGACGTGACCTGCAGGCCAAGTTATCTGCAAAGGGTATGGAAGGTGAGGAATTACAGATGGCGCTGCAACGCGCTGAAGATGCCGGTGACATTCCTCCGCGCCAGTTCGGTGCATTAAGCTATCGACGTTTTGATACTGCAGATCGCATCCAGTATTTGTTCGTGGTGTCGCTTCCTAATGCAACTGCGGAACAACTGGGCATGCCAACCGGCTCGCAGCGAGACAATTCCCTTGCAGGCCAGGGCACTCCCTGGATGATGCGATCCGGAACTTCGGGTGCGCATTTGATGATTCCTGTTAACGGCACGGAATATTCCAATCATTAGGAATCGGCTTCACTTTCAGGGAGGAAGAGCGGTGGGTGAGGACTGGAATCGGAACGCCCAGCGGACCCATCGGCGGCAATTTCTCGCAGGTGTCGGTATGGCTGCAACCGCAGGCTCACTGCGGTTACCGGGCAGTCTTCAGTCAGCCACTATGTGGAATTGATTCAGGAAAACATCACAACGAGTCGGTTTGTGCCTGCCGGCGTTATGGCGGCCATCCGGTCGCAGGAGCGCGGCTACAGTCTGCTGTAAGTAGTTTAGTCAGGCCTTGACGTTTGGTCTGAGCTGCCCAAATGTC
>JASMER010000045.1:9820-10080 GCA_030752195.1 Gammaproteobacteria bacterium | reverse complement strand
CTGGCTGTGCTTATCGATGATTCACAGAGTATGGCAGTTGCCGACATGTCAGGTGGTCAAACCAGGCGAGAGGCCATGCGTGAGGGGTTTTATGACAGTGGGGTCCTCGACGGGCTGGCGGAGAATTTTCAGATTCGCAGTTTCAGGTTTGACAAAACCGCTGAGCGAATCGCTGGGGCAGAGGGGCTGGGCAAATCAGGTACGGCTTCTTCAATCGGCCTGGCCCTCGAGTATGTGGATGACCAGCTCGGAGGGCTTCC
>JASMER010000045.1:0-9810 GCA_030752195.1 Gammaproteobacteria bacterium | reverse complement strand
ATACAGCGAAGACCGTGCTGGAAGGCTCTGTCTTCAATGTCTCAGTCGGGATCAATCATGAGGGTTATACGGGCGAGCAGGTCAGGATATCTATTCTCGATGATGATCAGGAAGTGGCATCAGAAATGGTGACACTTGGTGCAGCCGGGGTGACGCGTCGCTATGAGATTGAATTGACGCCGGAGCGTCCCCAATCGATCGTTTACGATTTGGAAGTTGAGCTGCGGAGCGATGAAATAATCACGGAAAACAATGTTTATCAGTTTCTGGTAGATAATTCAGAAAAAGCGCCACTCGACATACTTTATATCGAAGGGCATCCGCGCAATGAATACAAATTTATCCGCAGGGCGGTAGAGGATGATAAATCTGTTCGGCTTGCTACTTATCTCCAAACAGGGCCGGAAAAATACTACCGGCAAGGTATCAATACACCTACCGAACTCAGTGGTGGTTTTCCGCGTTCAAAGGAAGAGCTCTACCAGTATGAAGCTCTGATTCTCGGTGATATCGAAGAGGGCTTCTTTAACACGGATCAGCTGCAGATGATTCAGGAATTTGTCGCTGAGCGTGGTGGTGGTTTTTTGATTAGCGGCATGATTGACGAGGAATTCATGGGCACGCCGGTGGAAGATTTACTGCCGGTGACCCTGGTTGAGGAGAGCTTTTTGCCATCTCATCTGCGCGGGGGCATCCGCCGAGGGAGTCATCCAACGGGAGAACCCTTTTTTCCGCGACTCACCAATAACGGAGAATTCTCGCCTCTGCTCCGCTTGTCAAGTGATGATGTAGAGAACGGCATGCGCTGGCGGCAACTGCCGGAGCTACAGGGGGTTTTCGTGACTGGCCGAATCAAGTCCGGAGCAACCGTCCTGATGGAGCATCCGCTGCTGCAGTATCAGAATCAGGCTTTACCTGTGCTCACAACGCAGCGCTACGGCAGCGGTCGGAGCGTCGCGCTGACAACTGCCAGCACCTGGCGGTGGCAGATGATGATGGAGGCTGCTGATCAATCTCATGAAACCCTCTGGAAGCAGTTGCTTCGTTGGCTTGCTGTCGACGCTCCGGAGCGAGTCACCGTGGAGTTTGATCGGGAATTCTACAATGTAGGCGATGAAGTTAATGTAACAGCCACTGTGCTGGACATGGATTACGAGCCTGATAACGATGCCACTCTCTGGATGCAGGTCAATGCGCCGCTCGATGTTGTTCTGGACCAGTCTATGGAATGGGATATTGAGGAGGATGGCGTCTATCGCAGCAGCTTTCTGGTTGAGGAAGAGGGTGTTTATGATCTGCTCGTGGATGTTGCCAGCGCAGCGGGGGAGGGGCGCTCGGGAGAATCTGAAAAGCGGGTGCCTTTTGTGGTGACTCCTTCCCTTCGGGAGTTCAATAACGCTGCCATGGATGCTGGACTGCTTGGGCGGGTCGCTGAGCTTAGCGGCGGAACCTATTTTGATCTGGCTGACATCGATCAGCTGACCAGCGCCGTTGAATTTACCCCCAATGCCTACTCGGAACAGGTCAGCCTTGATCTGTGGGATCAGCCATGGCTACTTGCTCTGTTACTCAGTTTGTTGAGTCTGGACTGGACGGCACGACGACTGAAAGGTCTGTCCTGATGAAAAATTCGACTTTATTCGCAGCAAGAGGCCGGACTGCGAGGCCGCTGGTTTTTCTGTGCGTGCTGGCTCTGGCAGGGATCACAAGTGCCCAGAACCCAGCCTTAGATCTGCAAGCAAGGCGCTTTCTCGACACTCCCGCAACCACAAAATATGCTGTCATCATGACCGGACCGGCGGTCGGTGATGACAATGCGGCGCGTTTTCGTCAGTGGTCTCTGTCTTTGCATGACATCCTTTCGCGGGATTATGGCTACAGTTCTGAAACGATTACGCTGCTCTACGACGACGGCTCAGATGACTTCACGGGTGGCAACCGGGTAGATGGTGCATGTAGTCGGGAGGGAATCGAATACGCTCTGGAGCGACTTGCGGAACGCGTGAATTCGGGTGATCAAATTACGCTTTATCTCATCGGTCACGGAACCGGTGCCGAGGAGGAAGCCAAGTTCAATATCGTCGGCCCGGATATGACGGGGGTGCAGTTTGCCTCATTGCTGGACCGGTTCGATCAGCAGGATGTGGTCGTTATCAACACCACCAGCGCGAGCTTTGGTTTCTCTACTTCTCTGTCAAGTGAGGGTCGGGTGGTGATCTCTTCAACCCGCTCCTCTTCAGAGCGCTACGACCCCGTTTTCTCCGGATACTTCATAGAGGCGCTTGATCAGCGCAATGGGGATAGGGACAAGAATAAGCGTGTCTCCATGCTTGAGGCATTTGAATATGCCAAGGCCAATGTTGAGTTGTGGTATGAAGAGCAGGGCCGTCTCGCCTCAGAACACGCAGGCCTGGATGACAATGGCGATGCGCTGTTCAGTCTTGATCCTGCCGTCGATATCGCCGATGGGCGCCTTGCCGAAATCGCCTATATTGACTCTCTGATTGCAGAAGGTGAAAACCTGTCCGGCGAGGGGATTGCGCTTAAATCGCGCATTCAGGATTTGGAGCGATCTGTGATCGTGCTGCGGGGCAGGAAGGCGGAATACCTTGAAGCAGAGTATTGGCAGCAGATGGAGGGCCTGTTAGTCGATCTGGCGCGTAGCACTGTCCGCTTTAATTCCGAATTTACATCGACGCCCCCTGCTATCGACTCCGCAGGTGAGTCGATAGAATCGCAGCCAACCCTGAATCGCTAAATGGTGCAATTCATGCTTACTAACCAGTCCGTGAAAAGATTTTCTGCTGTTTGGTCTCCGTTGTTTTTCTTTGCGCTGGCCCAAACGTCTGCCGTTTTTGCCCAGGATGCGCTTTCCACGAATCAGGATTCTGCGCTTTATCGTGGCGAGGAATTGATGCTGGCCGGCTCATATGCCGCTGCCAGTGAAATATTCAGACAAGCCGATGGCCTCGATCGCATCGATGGTCTAATTGGCGCCAGCAGAGCGCTTGTCATGATGGGGAATTATTTGGAAGCGGAAGAAATCGTTGCTGAGGCAATTGAAGATGGTGCGTATGCAGACTTCCCGCTTCTGACCACCCAGTTGGCTGAAATCAAACGCAGGACAGGCCAATCCCGCGCCGCGCTAGAAATACTTCAGCAGGCAATCGAAGGCAATGCTGAACCCCCGGTGCGAAGCCTGGTTCAGTACGGCAGCCTCCTCAAATTTACTGGACAGCAGGGACAGTGGCAGCAGGTGCTCGATAGAGTGGTTCAGCGTTATAACGCCGGGCTGGTGTTCAGTTCAGAGGATGTCGCGATGGTCGCGCTGGCGAGTTGGTTGATGGGCAATTTTCATGACGCCAATAGCCTATTCGATGAGGCCACCAGAGCAAACCCTAATAATCTTGAGGCACACACCCTTTGGGCTGATCTGTTTCTGGAGAAATACAACGCAGCCGATGCTGAGCGAAGCTATCAGGACGCATTAGACGTGAATGCGCGATACGTGCCGGCGCTGGTGGGCATTGCGCAGGTTGTGGGTGATGAAAGGTCTTTGCTACGGGCGCTGGCTATCAATCCGAATTCAGTTCAGGCGCTGGAGACCTATGCTCAGCTTCTGATGATAAATGGTCGTGAGCAGGAAGCTGAAGAGTATTTCGACAAAGTGCTGGAACTGAATCCCGAATCCCTGAAAACGCTCAGTGTGCTGGCGGCCTCGGCGGCGCTGGAAGAACGGATGGACGATTTTGCTGGCTATCAACGGCGGGTTGAAGCTTTCAGCCCTGGCAATGCCGAATTTCTTGGGCATATCGCGGACAGCTTTGGTAATAATTATCGGTTTGAGGAAGCAGTTCATTATGCGCGCGCCAGTATCGAGGCTGATCCTGAGTACTGGCAAGGCCATACGCTGCTGGGCAGCAACCTGATACGCCTAGGTGAGGAGGAAGAGGGGAAACAGAGTCTTGAGATCGGATTCGAAAACGATCCGTTCAACGTGATGACTTCCAACATGCTCAAAGTCTTCGACACACTGGAAACCTATGCAACGGTTGAAAGCGAGCATTTCAAAGTGCATATGAGTGAAAGAGATTCACTTATTCTCTGGCCTTACCTCGAACCCTTGCTCGAGGAGGGTTGGGACACGCTCACTGCAAAATATGGCTTTGAGCCAGAAGGCAAGATTCTTATCGAAGTCTTCGAAAACAGTGCTGACTTTGCGGTGCGCTCCGTCGGTCTTCCAGATATCGGTCCACTGGTTGGAATCTGTTTTGGCAAGGTAATCACTCTGATTTCACCGGACACCCTGACGGCAAACTGGCAAGAAATAGTGTGGCATGAATTTATGCACGTGATTACGTTGCAGATGACCCAGAATCGTATGCCAAGATGGTTGTCCGAGGGCATCTCTGTCTGGGAAGAGCGAGAGGGCCGGCCTTACTGGGGGCGTCGTCAGGGGTTAGATCTGGTTCGGGCAGCACAGGAGCAGAAGCTTTTGCCCGTAGGCGAATTGAACAGTGGCTTTTCGGGGGCCCGCAATAACGCGGACCTCAGTTTTGCCTACTTTCAGTCCTATTTGGTCGTGGACTACATCACACAGGCTTACGGCTTTGAAAAATTGATTGAGCTGATTTATCAGTATGGTGAGATCAAGGACGATGCAGAGCGCTTTCGCAGTGTTTTCGAACTTAGTATCGATGATTTTGATGCGGGTTTTCGAGGATGGATTGATCGGAGGGTGGAAGAGATAAATGTGTATGCTCACACAGAAGATGTGCCGGATGAAGGAGACGGTCACGGTCACGGGATTCGCGAGAACAGCAGCGCGATCCTTGCGGAGCTTTACAACAACGCCTCTCTCAAGCAGCACATGCGCGCACGCATTGAGGAAAACGGCAGAGATTTTCAGGCCCATCTGCAGTTGGGGATTGTTCTGTTTAAGGAAGAGGCATTTGCCGAAGCAAAGCAATATCTTGAAACAGCACATGAGATGCTGCCAAGCTATACCGGCTATCCGAGCCCGGCATTGGTGTTGGCGCAAATTTATGAGCGTGAGGGAAACCGACAATCCCGCCTGCAATGGCTTGAAGTGCTGATGGAAAATCTACAGCACGACTATGGGGCTGCCATGGTTTTGGCTGAAGCGGCTCTTGAGGAGTCAGATCTTGAGCAGGCCGCCTATTATCTGGATCGAGCGATTCAGGTCGATCCCTATCGTAGTGATGTTCATGAACTGAAGGCTCGGTATGCTGAGGCGGTCAATGACAGCGCTGCGGCGGTTACTGAATATGAAGTTTTGATGCAGCTCGAGATCAGCGACCCGGTTGAAGCCCTCACGAACCTTGCGCAAGCCTATCTCAATGACGGGCAGGTGAGTGAAGCAAAACGGAATTTGCTGTATGCCCTGGAACAGGCGCCGAGTTATGAACGCGCACAACGCCTGTTGCTGCGTTCGATCGAAGGAGACGGAAGCAGGTGATAAAGGCGACCCTTCTCGGTGTGGTTAGTCTGATCGTTTCGCTGGAACTTGGTGCTCAGGTCATGCCGCTATCCGGCAACAACGAGGATCTTTCGATTTATGGCACCGACGTCACCGAATTTACCTGGCTCCGGGGTCAATATACCAACCACGTGGGCGGGGCCGGGGGCTATGGCTGGCGGCGGCGCGGTGGCTGGTGGGATACTGACTATCCCGATTCCGATGAGAATTTTCTGCGCGGCGTACAGCGCTATACCAACGTTGATACCAATCCCCGTAATCGAACCTTCATACAGCTAACCGATCCGCGTCTGTTCGAACACATTTTTTTGTATATGAACTGGAAACGCGTGCCGATAGGCTCCTCCTTCAGCGGCCCGAATTTTTCTGCGGAAGAAATAGAGGCTTTACGCGAATTCATGTTCCGCGGTGGCTTTGTGATGGTGGATGATTTTTGGGGAGAGCCGCATCTTGACGACATGTTCATGGAAATGGGCAAAATATTTCCTGACCGCGAAATCATCAAGCTGGATACGAGCCATGAAATCTTCCACACCTTCTTTGACATAGATGAAGTCGCTCAGGTTCCGGGCAGGATGGTGACCTGGGATTTTGGTGGCTTTATGAATCTAGATGATCCCAGCTATCCACCGGAGGTTTATGCTGTCCTGGATGATGACGGCAGGGTCATGATGGTTGCGAATTACAACACCGATCTTGGAGATGGTTGGGAACACACTTTTTACGAGGGCTATCCAACTCAGTTCACCAACGAAGCCTACAAGATCGGAATTAACTTTTTAATCTACGCATTCAGCCACTGAGTGGCTGAGATAAAGGACAACACCATGGCGGAACAAGAACAAGCGCTGGAGATCGAAAATCAGGATGATATAGCCCTGGTCAAACGCATGCAGGATGGTCGCGACCAGATTGTCGCTGAGATTAAAAAAGTCATCGTAGGTCAGGATGACATCATTGATGAATTACTTATTGCCCTGTTTGGTGGTGGCCATGTGCTGGTCACGGGGGTGCCGGGTCTTGCCAAAACACTGTTGATCAAAACGGTCGCTGACATTCTGCAGGTCGACTTCAGTCGTATTCAGTTTACCCCGGATCTCATGCCAGCTGATGTCGTGGGCTCAGAGCTTGTGGAAGAGTCCGACGGTGGCCGACAGCTCAAGTTTGTGAAAGGGCCGATATTCACCAATATTCTGCTGGCTGACGAAATCAACAGGACGCCACCCAAGACTCAGTCGGCGCTGCTTGAAGCTATGGAGGAGCGTCAGGTTACCGCGGCCGGGGTGACGCACCCCATGTCGAAGCCGTTTTTTGTGCTTGCGACACAAAATCCCATTGAACTTGAAGGCACCTACCCGTTGCCTGAGGCTCAACTTGACCGGTTCATGTTCAAAATAGAGCTGGGTTATCTGTCCGAGGATGAAGAAGTGACTGTCGTCAGCCAAACGACTCAACATCATGATCGCGCGCTCTCCCACCCTCTCAGCGGTGAGGATATTCTTGATTTTCAGCTTATTGCCCGTCAGGTGCCTGCTGCTGAAGCTGTCATTAAATACGCAGTGCGTCTTGTACACGCATCGCGGCCACAAAGCGCGTCAGCGCCAGAATTTATCAAGGACTGGGTCAGTTGGGGGGCAGGCATCCGAGCCTCGCAGAATCTCATCCTGGCGGGAAAGGTCCGGGCGCTCTTACTGGGTCGTTACAATGTCTCGTTCAGCGATGTGAGGGCCCTCGCGCCCTCTGTTTTCAGACATCGTATCTTGCTGAATTTCCATGCCGAAGCAGAGCGGATAACGACAGACGAGGTCATCAGGCGATTGCTGGAGGCAGTCCCTGAACCAAGTTCAGAAATCTGAATCGATTCGCAGACATTAACTCAGCGTAAGTAACATGGCAGAGTCAATCAACTTTCTTGATCCCAATGTGCTGTCGGGGCTCGACAATCTCGAATTACGCGCCCGGGTCGTCGTTGAGGGTTTTCTGTCCGGGCTGCACAAGAGCCCGAATCGGGGGTTCAGCGTCGAATTCAACGATTATCGCCATTATCAGCGTGGCGACGATCTGCGTCATGTAGATTGGAAGCTCTATGCCAGGAGTGACAAGTTTTATATTAAGCAATATGAGGACGAAACCAATGTTCGCTGTGTGATTCTGCTCGACACCAGCGCATCAATGGCCTACAGCTCCGGTGGAATGAGCAAGCTGAGCTACGGCGTAACTCTGGCATCTGCATTGTCCTACTTCATTATGAAACAGCGAGATGCCGTCGGTCTGATCACGTTTGATGATCAGGTCAGAGAATACATTCCACCTAAAACCAGACAGCCGCACCTGCTGCGGATCCTGAGGACACTCTCGCAGGTGGAGTCAGGCAAGGGAACGGATACGGTCAAACCCCTTGCCGATCTGGCGGCCTCACTTCATAAAAAGAGTATTGTGATTCTAATTACAGATATGCTGAATGATGAGGAGAGGGTGATTAACACCCTGCAAAATCTTCGGGGTATGGGGAACGACATCATTACCTTTCAGGTGATGGATGATGCGGAGCTGAATTTTCCGTTCAAGGAAGCCGCCGAATTTATTGATATGGAAGACGATGAGTCTTACACCACTTCGCCCGCCGCGATTCGGCAGGCGTATCTGGAAAACCTAAATGAATTTCTTGCTTATTGTCGCAAGAAGTGTCAAAGCAGTGGCGTTGATTACTGTCTGCTGAATACCGCAGAACCGCTAGACGAGGCTCTGTCTTCCTACATGTCAAAACGCGCGAAAAGTTTCTAGGGTCAGTAGCAGAGCATGGTATTTCTTACTCCACTTTTTTTGATTGGCTTGCTGGCAGCCCTGATTCCTGTCGCGATACATCTTATCCGTCGGGAAAAGCCGCCCAAAGTCATGTTCAGTACTATCCGGTTCTTAAAAAAAACCTCGAAAAAACTGGTGCTGTTCCAGCATCTCCAGCAGATAGCGCTGCTTCTCTTGCGCGCCGCAGTTATCGTCTTGCTGGTGCTCGCGTTTGCCCGGCCTCTGTTTAATCAGTCTGTGGCGCGCTTGCTTGATGCAGACCCTCAGTCGGCAGTGATTTTGATGGATCTGTCGATGAGTATGCGCTGGCAGGACAATTTTGATCAGGCGAAAGCCGAAGCTTTGGCGGTTGTGGATCAATTGTCAGGGGGTGATGAGCTTGGCTTGATCGCTTTTTCAGGCACAGCGGAAGTGGTTCGTGAGCTCGACACAGAGGGGGGGCAGGTCAGAGAGCTGATAGAAAGTTTTGACGAGCCCGGGTTTGGCAGCACGCGCTATTATCCGAATCTGCGTCTGGCAGACCAGATGCTGGAGGATTCGCGCTATGAGAACCGGGCAATCTATCTGATTTCTGACTTTCAAGAAGCCGGGCTACGGGGTGCTGATGAGTCGTGGAAACTGGCTCCCGGAGTGGCTCTGTATCTTATCGATGTCGGTTCCGCTGACAGTAAAAATCTGGTGCTGACCGATGTGAGATCCCCCGAGCAGCTGCTTGAGGATTCTGCTCAACAGCAAATTCTGGCTAGAGTCCGCTCGACCGGGACACAGTATCTTGAGAGTGGAGAAGTCAGCCTTAGCCTGAACGGGCAAATGGTGGGCCGTAGACCTGTCGACCTTGCCAACCGCTCTGAACAGGTGGTGACTTTTGCCGTAGATTTTGACACGGAGGGGGACTACGTTGGCGAAATCAGGGTCGCTGGCGATGAATTTTCAGACGACAATTCCTACTATTTTACAGTAGATGTTCTGCCCAAGATAAGTGTTTTGCTGGTCAACGGCGAGGCTTCGGATAACTGGTTTGACGATGAGGGTCATTGGTTCGGTTTGGCAGTGAGTAGTAATGATTCTTCTCCGTTCTCCCTTGAGACCATTGACCCTGCTGAGCTCAGTGCGGCAGCGATGCGTCAAAGTGATGTGGTGGCGTTGCTTAACGTCGGTGAACTGACGAATTCCCAGGCTGTAGCATTGAGTGAATATGTCGGTGACGGTGGCAGCCTGTTGATTGCGCCGGGTGACAGAGTCGATGAAAAGGCTTTCAACCAGCGGTTGGGAGAAATCAGCCCGGCCAGGCTGGAGCAGATGGATTTGCTCGGCCGTGACGACTACCTGGTTATCGCAGACTATGATCGCCGCCATCCTATCATGCGCCCTCTGGGTAGCGACTGGCCGGCACGCTTTCAGGGGCACTGGCGCTTAACGCCCTCAGAGGATGCCAATGTGCTGATGCGGTTCGATAACACGGAAGCGGCGCTGGTAGAGAAGGACGTTGGAGAGGGCAAGGTCTT
>JASMER010000044.1 GCA_030752195.1 Gammaproteobacteria bacterium | reverse complement strand
CTTTTCACTCGCGACTTACTTTAACCAACTAGCGGGCTCCACCTTCTCGTCGGTCAGACTGCTCAACTCAGGCGTTATGCCTTTCGTGATCAGCTGTTTGCTGACCATGAATTCCTTTGGCCTGCCAACACAGTCTGCCGCAATTAGCTTGTCATCACGAAGATAAAAGACACAAAACCCCTCGTTTTCCAGACTTGTCGAATCTCCCCGAATGAGAGTGCGGTCGTAGTGACGATTAATCCCCGCCATTTGTAGCTTGATGTCGTACTGGTCTGACCAGAACCAGGGCACCACGTCGTACACTGCATGTTTGCCCAGAATATTTCCGGCGACGACCCTGGCCTGATCGTTGGCGTTTTGCACCGATTCAAGTCGGGTTAATCCACCACCGAAACGGTTTGGATGACTGGTGCAGTCCCCGGCGGCAAAAATATTCGGATCGCTGGTCTTGCCCGTCTCAGTAACCACAATCCCGTTGTCTGTCACGAGACCTGCCGACTTTGCAAGACTCGTTTCAGGCAGCACACCTATACCGATTAGAATGAGATCCGCCAAGTAATTCTGCCCGTCCCCACACTGAACGCTGATGGGTTTTGTCTCATCCTCGCCGCCAGTGATGCCGGCTACAGAACTTTGGGTCTTTATAGAGACCCCATGCATTGCGTGCAGTGTCGTGAGGTAAGAAGACAGTGTTTCGCTGGTAACTCGTTCAAGAACTCGATCAGCCATCTCAAGCACCGTTACTTCAAGCCCCAGCTTTTGCAAAACAGCAGCCGCCTCCAGGCCAATGTAACCTCCCCCAATTATGACAGCCCGACTACCGGCCGTCGCAAAACGCTGTAGCCTGAGCGCATCTTCTGCGGTCCTCAGGTAGAGAACCCGATCGGACTGATACTCTCCAGGCAACTTTCTCACCCGGGCACCTGTACACAGCGCAAGCTTGTCGTAGAACAAAATGCGCCCACAGTCGAGGGCTACTGATCGGGCGTTCCTGTCGATCTTAGTAGCGACGGCACCGAGAACTAACTCAATGTCATTATCCTCATACACCTTCTCAGGCCGCAGAAGTATGCCATCGAGGTTTTTCGCACCAGAAAGCAAGTCCTTGGACAACGGTGGCCGGTGGTACGGCAATTGTGTTTCAGCACCAACTAACTGTATCGGGCCCTGCCAGCCCTCTTTTCTCAACTGGATAGCAAGGGAGACCCCAGCGTGGCTAGCTCCAACAATAACCTGCGCGTGTTCAGTCATAATGTTTTCCACTGTGAATTCGAGGGGGAATTTGCCAGTTGACGGTTGGTTTCCCATGAGACTTCAGATATGTGTTGGCCTGCGAGAAGTGCCTGTTTCCAAAAAAACCCCTACTCGCAGAAAGCGGTGAAGGGTGAACGGACTGGAGCACCAGATGTCGGCTTCGATCAACCATTGCGCCCTTTTTTTGGGCATAACTTCCCCAAAGCAGGAACACCAAGGCCTCTTTATTCTGGCTCAGCAATTCAACGATCCGATCTGTGAAGCGCTCCCATCCTTTACCCTGATGAGAACCGGCCTGATTGGCCCGCACAGTCAATACCGAATTGAGCAAAAGGACGCCTTGCTGTGCCCAGGCCTGCAAAAATCCATGTCCCGGCGGAACGAAACCAACATCCCTTTCCAGTTCGCGATAGATATTACGCAAGGACGGGGGTACTGCTACTCCGGGCTTCACCGAAAAGCACAATCCGTGAGCCTGTCCCTCCCCGTGATATGGATCCTGACCGAGAATCACAACCTTGACGTCGTCAAATGCGGTGCTGTTCAGGGCATTGAACATATCCCTGCCCGACGGAAAAACCCGCCAGCCACTCTGCTTTTCCTCCATGAGAAACGCTCGCAGCTGACGCATGTAGTGACTGTCAAATTCATCTCGTAGCAGCCCCAGCCAGGACGCTTCCAGCTCCACCGGGCGTTTCTGGGCGGTCATCTCAGTGATCATCTTGCCGCGGGCGCATATGCGGGAAAAGCAACACATCCTTTATCGACGCAGAATTTGTGAATAACATGACCAGACGATCGATACCTATCCCCTCACCTGCGGTTGGCGGCATGCCGTACTCAAGCGCAGTAATATAATCCTCGTCGAAGTGCATGGCTTCCTGATCGCCGGCATCTTTTTGCGCGACCTGCGCGTGAAATCGTGCTGCCTGATCCTCGGGATCATTGAGTTCAGAAAACCCATTCGCCAGCTCGCGACCACCAACAATCAATTCAAAGCGATCGGTTACCTCTGGATTATTCTCATTCCGGCGGGCCAGCGGAGACACTTCGATTGGATACTCGGTAATAAAAGTTGGCTGCTCCAATGACTCCTCAACCTGCTGCTCAAAGATCTCCATCAGGACCTTCCCCTTCGGCCAATTTTCGTCAAATGAAACTCCCAACCGCTTTGCTTCTCTTGTGAGCGATTTCACATCGTCCAAATCCACAGAATCACCTAACTTACAATAGGTACTAACGGCCTCCTTTACCGTCAAGCGCGCAAAAGGCTTGGCGAAATCGAACTCCATGTCCTGGTATCTGACTGAACAGGAACCCAGTACTTCATTCGCGATTGAACGGAACAGGTCCTCCGTCAGGTCCATTAGGTCATCATAGCGCGCATAAGCCCAATAGAACTCAAGCATAGTAAATTCTGGGTTGTGGCGCGTCGACAAGCCTTCATTGCGGAAATTCCTATTCAGCTCAAACACCTTTTCATATCCGCCAACGGTAAGACGTTTCAAAAAAAGCTCTGGAGCGATCCGCAGATACATGTCTTGATCGAGCGCATTATGATGTGTGGTAAACGGCCTTGCCGTTGCTCCACCAGGTATCAGCTGCATCATCGGAGTTTCGACCTCCATGAAACCGCGGTCATGAAAGTAATCGCGAATGCATCTCACTATCCTTGAGCGGATGACAAATATTTCTCGTGACGCATCATTGGCAATGAGGTCAACATAGCGCTGACGATATCGCGTTTCTGTGTCACTCAATCCTCTATGCTTGTCGGGTAGCGGCCTCAGCGCTTTAGTCAGCAATCGGAACTCAGACACGCGCACCGTCAACTCCCCTCTCTGCGTCTTGAAAAGCTCACCCTTGGCACCAACGATATCACCGAGATCAAGCGCTTTCAGTTCGGCTGCCTGCACCTCATCAAACGTCTTGTTGTTCATATACAACTGCAACTGACCATACCCATCCTGTATTACAACAAATGGCCCTCTTGCTCGGATAATCCGCCCCGCGACAGAGACCCGTCGGGCCTCTGCTTGCAATTCCTGCACATCTTTGCAGCCATGCGCGCGATGTATCTGCTCAGACTGATCTGTTCGATCAAAGTCGTTGGGGAATGCTTCTCTCAGTTGCCGAATCTGATGAAGCTTCTCACGCCGCTGCGCGATCAGCTTGTTTTCATCTTCTGGGGCCTGATTCCTCTGATCTATGTCCATCATTATCCTGTCCGTTATGCTCAAAGTCCCATCTTGAGGCTGGCTTCGATAAATTTATCCAAATCACCGTCTAGAACTGCCCCCGTGTTGGCTACCTCAATGTTCGTTCTCAGATCCTTTATCCTGGAGGCGTCGAGGACATAGGAGCGAATCTGACTCCCCCAACCGATGTCTGCCTTTGATTCTTCTATCGACTGCATTTCTTCTTTACGTTTAATCTCTTCAAGTTCATATAGTTTGGCTTTCAGCTGCTTGATGGCCATGTCCTTGTTTTTGTGCTGTGAGCGTTGATTTTGACACTGCACCACAATTCCGCTTGGCTCATGCGTTAACCTCACCGCTGAGTCTGTCTTGTTCACATGCTGACCACCGGCTCCACTCGAGCGATAGGTATCGACCCGAACGTCCCCCATATCAAGATCTACCTCAATGTCACCGGCTATCTCAGGAGAAAGGAAGACCGATGCGAAAGATGTGTGGCGTCGGTTACCAGAATCAAAAGGGGATTTCCTTACCAGACGGTGCACCCCAGTTTCGGTGCGCAGCCATCCGAAAGCAAACTCGCCTTGAACGTGCAATGTCGCACTCTTGATACCAGCAACCTCTCCCCCGGAGACCTCGACGAGTTCAGCTTTAAAACCTTTCGCTTCGCTCCAGCGCAAATACATGCGCAGAAGCATCTCTGCCCAATCTTGCGCTTCTGTCCCTCCAGAGCCCGCCTGGATATCGAGGTACGCATTTGAACTGTCCATCGAACCCGAGAACATCCTGCGGAACTCAAGCTCCGCCAAAGACTGCTTCAGCTTCACCAAATCGGCTTCAGCCTCCCGCAGGAGTTCGTCATCCAACTCTTCCTGAGCAAGAAGAAAAAGTTCTTCAATATCGGAGATCCCCGAACAAAGCTGATCGATTGTGCTGATTACCCGGTCTAACTCAACCTTCTCCTTGCCCAGTGCCTGGGCGTAATCCGGTCTATCCCAAACCGATGCTTCACCCAACTCCAGTTCGACCTCTGCAAGACGGTCTTTCTTCAGTTCGTAGTCAAAGATACCCCCTGAGACTAGCGGTTCGCGCTGCAATTTCCTTCAAACTTGCGAGATGACTGCTGATCTCCACGCTATTACTCCTGAACCTGTCGAAAAACGCGCATTTTACCTGAAACTTACCCCGACACCAGCGACCCCCAGATCATTGAGTCAAGCGAACATGCCGAAATGGGGGTATCATGTCAGATCATTCAAGTTTCGGGCGGATTTCGATTCTACCTGATCAGAATCTGGACCCTAGGCGCTTGCTAACAGTAATGGCACCTTCTGCCCCCCCTGAGAGACAGAGTTTGAAACCGGAAGACCCCTTGGCTGAATGCGATTCAGCCAAGAACCTCAGGTCGGAAAGGTTTGGTGATATATACGCAAGCACCCAAGATCCGATAGGCGAGAGCGAGCACGTTTTTCTCAATGGGAATCAACTTCAGAAGCGCTGGAGAGAGGTTCCTGAGAAATCTGTTCATTTCCATGTTGGAGAGTTGGGTTTTGGCACCGGCCTAAACTTTCTTCTCACCTGGAAACTCTGGGTTGAAACAAAAGACAAAAACCCCGGCTGGCGCGGCCTTCACTACTCAGGCTTTGAAGAATTTCCTCTCAGCGCCGACCTAATGCAAACAACTCATCAGAACTGGGTAAAGCAAGCCGGCCCAGAATATAAGGCACTTCACCCCTACGCCAAAAGACTGCTCAATCAGTGGCGATGCCTGATGATTGGAGTGCACAGGCTCGCTCTCGACTCATCAGTGATCCTCGATTTACATGTCGATGATGCCAACATAGCTCTAGCACAGAGAGCAAAACATTCCCCTCCAATGAATGCATGGTTTCTCGACGGATTCAGCCCGCATTGCAATCCGGAATTATGGAAGCCGGATTTATTTTCACTGCTTGTCAAGCATTCAACTTCAACAACAACTATCTCAACCTACACCAGCACAGGTCACGTACGTCGCAATCTCAGCGAAGCAGGACTCTCTGTGGAACGAACCAAGGGGTGGGGGCATAAACGTCATATGCTTGTTTCGGCGAAAAAAACGGATAACCACACCAACCCACAGCACTCTTTCGAAGTTCCAAGCGGCCGCCGGAAAGCCGTCGTCATTGGAGCAGGCCTGGCCGGATGCACTGTCGCTCACTCACTGGCTAACAGAGGGTGGCAAGTGACCATCATGGACCCTGCTACCGGCTTCGGAGCCGGCGCCAGCGGTATCCCGCAGCTTGCTCTGAGGCTTCGCCTTTTTAATACCGCCAGTGCGGCAGCACAAATCTATCTCCAGGCTTATCTTTTTTCCCATCGCTGGCTCCTCAAATTGGCGTCAGAAGGGAGAATCGATTGGCATGGCACTCAAATCATTCAACTCGCTACGGCGATGAACAAACGTAAACCCTTAAACCCAGAGCGCCTCAAGCAAATTTACGGTCATGCACTTTTTCAGGCAGCAAAAGATGGCACTCTGAGTTTTCCCCTTGGCGGCTGGGTCGATTCGGTTGAGCTATGTCAGACTCTGTGCACTGACCCGAATATCATTACCCGATTCAGCACTGCCGAACCAACTTTCGAAGCGGACCAAAATGGATGGCAGGTACAAGCCGATATGAATGCCGAGCCAGAAAGGGCAGATGCCCTGATCATTGCCAGCCCACAGATGCTGGAAAAGCTGCCTATTCTCAATGCTGCGAAGCTCGAATTTACGACCGGTATCAGCACTGCCGTAGACAGCTCTAGTGAACTAGAAAAACACGAGCACATCCTCACGGGATCAAGATCACTGTTTCCAGCCAGAGGAAATGCTCACTTAATCTCAGCTACCTACCAGCGCTGCCGGGCAGGGTCGAGTCATTCGAAGGCTGCCAATCAGGAAAATTTAGCCGCTATTGCAGATATGCTCCAGTTGAGCTCGTACAACTCATTCAAGGTTCTTAGCCATTACGAGCGAGAGCGAGCCAACACTTCCGACAGAATGCCATTAATCGGGCGGTATCAAGATCCTATGGCAAAACGCGACTTTACTCACCCTATTTTCGTTTCCAGCGCGCATGGGTCTACCGGCCTCGCCACATGTCCCTTTGCAGCCGAACTTGTCGCCGCAGACATCTGTGGCGAGACCCTTCCAGTGACTGAGGAACAACGACTAACGCTTGACCCAAGCAGGTTTGATCAGAGAATCCAAAGGAAAATCAGCAGTATTCTAGCGAGTGTAGAATGAAGTTATTACCTTATACAGGTTGTAAGCATCTTTCGAGCCGGCAAGCTCACGAACTGAATGCATGGCAAACGTCGGCACTCCAACATCTATGGTATTTATGCCCGTTTCAGCCGAAGTGATAGGGCCGATGGTGCTGCCGCAAGCCATGTCATTGCGCATAACAAACGACTGAAATGGCACCTTTACGGTATCGCAAATAGACTTAAACAAAGCGACGGAATGGCTGTTACTGGCATAGCGCTGACTTGCATTGAGCTTGATGACTGGCCCGCTATTCAGGACCGGTCTATGTTTGTCATCATGCCTTTCAAGATAGTTTGGATGCACGCCATGGGCATTGTCGATTGATATCAGAGAGGACTTCGCGACAATTCTGCTCAAGAGGTCGGTTTCATCGCCACAGCAATGAACCAGCCTCTCCAGGACCGATTTCAGGAACGGCCCCTGGGCCCCAGAGCTAGAGACACTGCCCACCTCTTCATGATCATTACACACGAGCAGTGAGGCATGGGTATTTTTACAGTTGACTAATGCTTTGCATGCAAGAAAGCAACTTAGCAAATTATCGAGTCGGGCCGAGGAAATGAATTCCTGCTTCAGACCAATCAGGGATGCTGCCTGGGTATCGTATAAAAACAGCTCGTGCGCCAGAATCTCCTGCGCGGATCGATGCGCGGGCTGTTTTTTAACTTGCTGAAGCAGCAATTCGTTGAAGTCAAAGTCTTCTTCTTTTCCAAGCTGTGACAGCAGCGGCACGAGCTCCTTCTGGGCGTTAATACTGCGAGAGTCGTTGACTCCTCGATTAAGGTGTATCGCCAGACTTGGAATGACCGCAATAGGATCAGAGAAATCTATCAAAGCCGAGCGCAGTTCCCCCCGGCGGGATTTATAATGGACCCTGCCAGCGATGGACAGATCCCGATCAAACCATGGCGCAAACAGAGCCCCGCCATAGACTTCTACTCCTAACTGCACATAACCCTGCCGGTAAACCTCCGGATTAGGTTTAACTTTCAGACTGGGGGAATCTGTGTGGGCGCCTGTCAGGCGCAAACCCTCACCGAGCAGCGACTGCGAATTGTGGCGGAACGCAATAAGCGCTGAATCGTTTCTCGTAACAAAATAATTGTGGCCTTCAGCTAAATCCCATTGTTCTTCTTCAGATAGCGCAGTGAACCCAGAATCAAGGAGCATCGATTTGAGCGCCGCTACCGCATGAAATGCAGTAGGAGAGCTCTCAAGAAAATCCAGCAGTTCTGTATTGAAGCGTTTCTGACTCATAGATCCAGCGGGATTTACCGATTCTACCGAATCTCCAGCAATTCAACGTCAAAGATAAGCGCTGAATTAGGCGGGATTGCCGGGGTTGGGGATGCCTCACCATAAGCAAGGCCTGGCGGGATAAACAAGCGCCACTTGTCCCCTACTTTCATCAGCTGCAAGGCTTCAGTCCAACCTGCGATAACCTGAGAAAGGCCAAAAGTCGCCGGCTCACCCCGATCAACAGAGCTATCAAAGACAGTACCGTCAGTCAGGGTACCATGATAATGCGCTAACACTGAGTCGGTGGTAGTGGGCGACTCGCCTTCGCCAGACGCTAGAACCCGATATTGCAAACCTGAAGGTAAGGTAACGACACCATCTTGCTGGCCATTTTCAGCCAAAAATGCTTCGCTGGCGGCCAGATTATCTGCAAGTGCAGACTGCGCTGCCTCCTGCTGCTGCTGCACAAATAACTGGATTGCAGTCGTCATTGCAGCCTCATCCATTTGAACTGTGTCACTCAGTGCATCACTGAGACCGGCTATAAAAGCGTCGACCTGCACGTCAGCCGTGATGCCTTGCTGCAGTAGGTTCATACCAATATTTACCCCTAAGGAATATCCCACCTGGTTATCAGAATCCTCCAGATCAACCTCTGACTGAGCCGAGACAGACACCATAGCCCCAAGCGCCGCCAGCAATAGCAGAAACTTAGTTGTCACCATACATATTTTCATACCAATTTCCTTCAATTCATCGGACAATTGCCATATCGCAGCGCAATAACCGTCCTTCAGCTTGGAGGTCGCGATGCTACTCGAGAAGCGTAAAAATTTCCACAAAGGCAGCAGCTTGACGTCCACGAGCAATACTAAAAGAGCAGCATTCCCAACAGGCCTGGCGCTCGTTACGGCGTCACTGACTTTTTTAACAGCCTGCACCCAACCGATAGCTATCTCCATCAATAATCGCGCAGTGTACGACCCTCAGGGGCGATTGCTTGAAAATGAAACACTAGATGCGGACCTGCAAGGTTGCATTAACCTATCGCTTAGACAGCAAAATCTTTCAAGCCCCTCAGAGATCATGACACTCTCTTGCGCCAATTCTGAAATTCAAAATCTGGACAACATCGGTCTTCTTTCCCGGCTGAGATTTCTCGATGTCAGCGGAAATCAGATCACGAATATCACGCCGCTCGAGGCTCTGCCAGACCTGAGCGGAATTAATCTGGCTAATAATCAGATTGTGGAAATCGGCCCTTTATTTAACCTGCCTAGCCTGACAAACGTTTTACTGGAAGGAAATAGCGCAATACCCTGCACTCAGCTGCGGTCACTCGAGCAGAAGCTTGAACGCACATTCAACTTACCTCCTCGCTGTTCACCCTAGGGTTGAGGCTTGGGGCACTCCGCTGTGGAAACGAAACAGCTCATCCGGGGCGAGAATAAGATTCTTCTCCATCTCTCCGAAAAACTCTCGCCTCGCATCCACCTCAGCATGGCCGGTCTCATAGGCCAGCGTCAGATAATCCTGAAAGTGTCTCGCCTCGGAGCGCAACAGATTCCGGTAAAACTTACTTAGCTCCGTATCGAGCACCTGCGCTAACAACGCGAATCGCTCACAGGAGCGCGCTTCGATATAGGCCCCGATCAAGAGGGTATCAACCAGCGCCAGAGATTCCGAATGAGAGATATGTTGGCGCAATCCAGACGCATAGCGAGACGGTGCAAGCTGCGTATATTTGATGCCTCGCCCACTCATGAGCTCGACCACTTGCTGGAAATGCAGAAGCTCTTCTCTGGCCAACTGCGACATCTTTGCCAGCAATGTCGAATTATCTGTGTATCGATACATCAGCTTCATCGCAGTTGCAGCCGCTTTTTTTTCACAGTTCGCATGATCGACCAACAGCTCTGTAGGATTATTCAGAGCTTCTGCCAACCATTCGGCCGGCGTTTCACAGAACAGAAAACTACAGACCGATTCAGTCAAAGCGGTATCGGCTGTACGGCACTCAGTGGCGCGTGCCATTTTTATCATTCCCTTCGATGCCTTGTTTAGGCTGAAGCACCTCCTCAGCCTCATCACCATCGTCTGCTAAATCGACGAGCTTGGTATTCTGCTTCTTACTCGTCTTCGCCCCCAGTTCCCGAAGCGCTTCCGCCCGCTTAACCAAATTTCCGCGACCCGAAACCAATTTGTTCCTAGCTTTCTCAAAACTTTTTCGTGTCGCGTCGATGCGCCCGCCTACTTCTTCAAGATCATCAACGAACGCCACAAACTTATCGTAGAGGGCGCCCGCACGGTCAGCGATTTCATTGGCATTTTGATTCTGCT